>DASYVW010000643.1:0-12786 GCA_035936675.1 Gemmatimonadales bacterium | reverse complement strand
CCCATGAGCGGTAACGTAAGGCTTCCTCTCTGCTGGTAACCTATCATGCACAGCGTGCTGGTCGTCGAAGACGATCCTGCGTTACGCACCCTGATGGTGCGCACTTTGTCGGCGAAGGGGTACCGGGCTTTGCAGGCGAGCGATGGCATCGAAGCACTCGAACTCCTGGCGGCGGATCCCGAGATTGAATTAGTCGTGACCGACATCGTGATGCCCCGGATGAACGGCGTGGAGCTGGCACAGCAATTGGCCGCGTCGGCACGCACCCGAATGCTCTTTGTCTCCGCGTTTGGTGAGCAGTACACTGAGCTACCTGCGCCGCTGTTGCACAAACCGTTCTCCCAGGCCGCTCTGATAGCAGAAGTCGAGCGGCTCCTCGAGGTTCAGACACCCAGCCTGTAAGACGTTTTGATCTGTATGCTACCCCCTCGGCCTTACCCGTGGCCCGATCCGCAACTCCCGCCCCTCCTGGGACAGGAGCACTTCCGCCACCCGGCGCGCGTCCGCCGGTAGAGGCCGGTGCGTCGCCCACCAGCGCTCCGCTCGCTCGACGGTCCAGGCCGATTCCAGGGAGCCGGCGTCGAGCCGGGTGCTCACCGCCTCCGCGCTGGCCGGACGACGCGCCGGGTCCTTCTCCAGGCACTCCATGAGAAGCTCCTCCAGCGGAGCCGGGATGGGCAGCTTGGACGCGCTCGAGGGTTTGGGCGGCGGCGTGTGGGCGTGATGGAACATCACCTCCACGACGCTCCTTCCCTCGAAAATCAGCTTGCCGGTAAGCAGCCAATACCCGACACACCCGAGCGCATATAGATCAACCCGATGATCGGTGTCGGCGACGCCGAGCACCACCTCCGGCGCCATGAACGCGGAGTGCCGCCGGCGCTGCCCTCGGTGCTGAGTTTGACGTTATCGACCTCGGACGTCCGCGCGGTATCGAGTTTGACCAGACCGAAGTCGAGCACCTTGGCAAAGTCAAACGTAGATCCTGCCCGACTGACCACCACGTTCGCCGGCTTGATGTCGCGATGCACCAGCCCGTTGGCGTGCGCGTCCTGGAGCGAGGAGCAGACCTGGCGCAGGAGGTGGACGACCCGCTCCACGAGGTGCGGCTGTTCCAGGGGGAGTCCGCCGGCGGGCGGGTGCAGTCGCTGAAGCAGTTGGCCGCGAGGATGCTGCCCGAGATGGAGCAGCGTCTGAGCCTGGCCACCGAGACGGCGGGGTCGGTCGGGGTGGACGTCACCGCATCGAGCGCAGCAGCAGGCGAGGGGTCGGCCACCTACTAGACCGTTCAGAACCTCGCCTCCGGGCGTGTTACCCGCCGCCGACAGTCGCGACTATCGGCGGCGGTTCACGTACGCACCCTCCACCCCACGCCCGCCTCAAGCTCCGGGCCTCACCTCCCCTCCTGCCGGAGTCTCTCCTTCCGACTCCGTACCCGGCCGCGGCGTCCCCAGCACCGTACTCGCGCTGATCCAGGACCCCAGTAACTGCCCCGGATCGACGATCTCTTGACACGTGCTTTGGTGTTGTAGTACACTACAACAGCAGCCATCTCCAAGAGAGGATCCCATGAAGTTGTTCCGTTTCGTATTGTGCGCCGCACTTATCTCGTTGCCGCGCCTCACTGTAGCCCAGACGAACCACCCCGCCCCGCAGCCCACGGATGCGCAGAAGATCTTCACTGCGTTGAAGAGCTTGTCGGGCAGCTGGGTGGGTGCAATCCAGACCTTCCCCAAGATGCCAACAGAGACCGTTGGCGACAGCATGCGCATAACGCTCCGCGTCCTCTCGCGCGGCAATACCGTCGTGCACGAGATGCATGGCGCGTACAAGGCGGAGGATCCTGATAAGTATGATCATCCGGTCACAGTCATCTATCTGAACGACGACGGCAAGTTGACGTTGACGCATTATTGCGACGCCGGCAATCGTCCGCGCATGACGGCGAGGGTATCGCCGGACGGCAAGGTGGTCGATTTCGACTTCGTCGGCATTTCGGGCCGCTCCGATCGCACGGGTCACATGCAGCACGCCACATTCACGCTCGTCGACGCGGATCATCACATTGAAGACTGGACCTATCTGTTGCCGAACAACCAGAGCGTGCGCGCGCATTTCGAGGTGCACCGCGAACCGGTCGTGACGGCTAGCTCCACGAAGTAGGAAGTAAATAGGTAAGTTTACCTGATGGAGCGTGAGTGGAACGACACGGAACCGATCTACCGGCAGCTGCACGATCGCGTCGTCGCCATGATACTGGACGAGGTGCTGAAGGAAGGCGATTCTCTTCCCTCGGTGCGCAACGTCGCGGCCGAGTACCGGGTCAATCCACTGACGGTTCTGAAGGCTTACCAGCAATTGGTCGATGAAGGACTGGTTGAATCGAGGCGCGGGCTAGGCATGTTTGTGAATGCCGGCGCCCGCGTTTTGTTGCTGGAAGGTGAACGGCAAAAATTCCTCGAGAACGAGTGGCCGAAGATCCGCGATAAAGTTCGCCGGCTCGGGCTTACACCGGATGAGCTGCTGAACGGCTCACATCTCAAACCGAAGAAGGGCAAGCGCTGACGATGGCGTGCATTGAAGCCCGCGGCCTGCGCAAAGTTTTCGGCGAGAAGGTGGCCCTGGACGGCATCGATCTGCGCGTCGAAGAAGGTCGCATTCTGGGTGTGCTCGGGCCGAACGGCGCGGGCAAGACGACGCTGCTCAACGCCATCCTCGGACTGACGTCGTATGAGGGTGAGCTGAACGTGCTGGGCCGCGATCCGTGGCGTGAGCGCGATCAGCTCATGCGCGACGTCTGCTTCATCACCGACGTCGCGGTGCTGCCGCGTTGGGCGCGCGTGTCACAGCTGCTCGATTACGTGGCCGGCATTCATCCGCGTTTCGATCGGGCCAAGGCCGAAGCGTTCCTCGCCCATACGACCGTGCCGCGCAGCAGCAAAGTGGGCGAGCTGTCGAAGGGTATGGTGACGCAGCTGCATCTCGCCGTCGTGATGGCGATCGATGCGCGCCTGCTGGTGCTGGATGAGCCGACGCTCGGCCTGGACATCCTCTACGCCAAGCAGTTCTACGATTCGCTGCTCAACGATTATTTCGACCGCAATCGCACGATCGTGCTGGCGACGCCTCAGGTCGCTGAAGTGCAACACGTACTCACCGATCTGCTCTTTCTCGATCGCGGCCGCATTGTCTTCGAGGAGAGCACGGAGGAGATAGAGGCACGCTACCTGGAAGTAAAGGTACGCCCCCATCAGGTTGCGGCAGCGCGTGCATTGGATCCGCTGCACGAGCACCAGGCTATTGGCGGCAGCGTGATGTTGTTCGATGGTGTGGCTCGCGAGCAGCTGGCCGCCTTGGGCGACGTGCGCACGGCCAGCATTGCCGACCTCTTTGTGGCGGTGATGAAGCATGAGTGAGGTTACCTGGCCGCGCCGCTATTACTGGTCGCTGCGGCGCGAACTCTGGGAGCACCCGTCGATTTATGTGGCACCGCTGGCGGCGGGTGCACTCGCGGTGCTCGCATATCTGGTGAGCTCCGTGCGCCTGGTCAACCAAACACGGATGGGCGCTGTCGTGCTCGGCCAGCCTTTCGACTTTGCTTCCGGTCTCGTGATGTTCAGCACGATCGCGGTGGGCGTCTTCTACTCCCTTGACACGCTGTACGGCGAGCGGCGTGATCGCAGCATTCTGTTCTGGAAATCGTTGCCGGTCTCCGATGCGGTGACGGTAGCCGCCAAGGTCACCGTGCCGCTGATCATCCTGCCCCTTGTTACCACGGCGGTAACCGTACTCGCGCTGACCGTGATGATCATCACTGGCAGTTTGCTGACCGGCAGCGCGCATCCGCCGCTAGTCCGCAGCGCCGTGCTGCTGCTCTATCACATGTTTACAGTGCATGCGTTGTGGTGGGCGCCATTCTTTGGCTGGATGCTGCTGATGTCGGCCTGGGCGCGGCGGGCGCCGTTCGTGTGGGCGGTCGTGCCCGTCCTCGCCATCAGCTTCGCCGAACGAATCGCCTTGAACACCACCTACTTCACGGGCATGCTGCAGTCGCGGATGAATTTCAGTCCGGAGGCAGTGGTCGCGGAGGGCTCCATGCCGATCGATCCGAGCACGCATGTGACCGCGGGCTTATTCCTGCGCAGCCCGGGCCTGTGGATCGGACTTGCCATCATGTTGGCGTTTGCGGTGTTGGCTGCGCGCCTGCGCAGATCCAACAGTCCTATCTAGCGTGCGTGGGGTAAGGACACGGCGGCGCGGGGTAGAAGGCTATTCGCTATGGGCTATGAGCTATGGGCTTGCTCCAAACACGAACGACCCTCTGGTGAATCATCCGAGGGTCGTTGCTTTCCTTACAGTAGCTTCACGATCCACTCCCCGACGAAATAGCCGATGGCTGCCACGCCGAGGCCCACCAGGAACATGTCGAGCCCGCTCCGGAACACGCCTCGTCCGGTGAAGAAGCTGCGCGCGGCGCCAACGCCGAAATGGGAGACCATCGCCAGGCCGAACGCACTCCAGATTGCCCCCCGGCCGGTGTCGAACAGGAACGGCGCCACCGGTATGAATGCGCCGAACGCCGTCGCCACACCGGTGATCCATCCCTCCCGCATCGGCGTGCTGGTCGCCGCTCCGATCTTGAGCTCTTCCCGCACCTGCTCTTCCAGCGCGCGGTCTGGATCTCCCATGACCTGGGTGGCCAGGGTCTGAGCCTGCGCAGCATGAATCCCCTTAGCCTGATACAGCAGGCTCAGCTCCTCCAGCTCGAGCTCCGGCATCAGCCGGATCTCCTCCTTCTCCATGGCGATCTCGTGCTCGAACACTTCCCGCTCGCTCTTGGCAGCCAGGTACCCCGACGACCCCATGGACAAGGCATCGGCCACCATCCCGGCCAGACCGGCCACCAGGACCGCGTGCTCGGCTGCCTGGAGGTTGCCCTGTGCGCCGATCATGCCGGCCACGAGCCCGAAGTTGGCGGTGAGACCGTCGTTAAACCCGTACACCAGATTCCGGAGTAAGCCGCCGGCACCGGTCTTGTGCCACGGCTCGCCGTGGGCGCCACTCATCTCGGCCAGGGTTTCGGCGTGCTCGGCCGATTCCTTAGCTAACCGGAGAGCCGTGGGTCCGGCGGTTCCATCAGGCGCGCTGCGATACAGGTTGAGGTAGCCCTTTACCTCGCGGCCTTCCTCCTCCAGCAGCATCGGGAGGAGCACCCCGCTTCCCACTGTGCGTGCCAGCCAGGCCCGGAACCGGGCCCCGCGAGAGGGCGACGGGGCCGCCACCGCGTGCCCATTCTCAGCCAGCAACTTGCGCCACATCTCCACGTGGCGGTCCTCAACCCCAGCCAGCTGCTGGTACAGACTGGCCTTCTTGGGGTCCCGTTCTGCCTGGGCCAGCTCCCGGTAGAGGAAAGCCGCGTCGGCCTCGTCCTCCAGATGGTGGAGCCAGGTGTGGGGTGGCGGGGGCGTCGTAGATGTCATGGAGGGAGAATAACGGTGAACTCGGATCTTCGCAGACCGACTGGTGGGGAACTCCGACCGCGATTCAATGCTTCAGCGCTTGCATCCCGCGCTAGGGACGGGCTCCTCCGGGCACTGCAGCACTCGAAGCTCGGAGCCCGGGCGCATGCTCTGAAGGCTGCCTCCAGCGAGGAAGCTCGCCCGGTCTCCTCGCCTCGTTCTGACGTGCCCTACGGAGCCGCCCCGAGCGCGGGATACCCGTTTACTGTTCACTGTGGACTGAGCCGGGCGCTGCAACGCTTTAGGCGGCCCTGGCATCCCTAGATACGCTATGACTGGAACGCTTTTGATGGATTCTTCCCTTCTCGCCGATGCCGAAACGGTCGTTGCCCGCGCCCGAACCGGGGATCCGGAGGCGTTGGGCGCGCTCTATCGCGCATTCCAGGTGCCAGTCTACAACATCGCCCGCCGGATCTGCCGGACTACCGAGGATGCCGAAGACGTATTGCAGGAGACCTTCTTCGAGGTATGCCGGAGCATCGGGAGATATCGCGAGGAGGGGAGCCTCTGGGGCTGGATCCGCACCATCGCCGCGAGCAAGGCGCTCATGCGCATCCGGCGCAACAAGTACCGGGACACCGATGAGCTGCACGACGAGGTCGTCGGGCGCCGGCAGGAGGATAGCCACCTGCGGATGGACCTGGAGGCGGCGCTCGAGCGCCTGTCCGAAACGTCCCGCGCCGTAGTCTGGCTGCACGACGTGGAGGGGTATACTCACGAAGAGATTGCCACGATGATGGGAAAGACCCCGAGCTTTTCGAAGTCGCAGCTCGCCCGGGCTCACGCCCGGCTGCGCCAATGGCTTGGGGAGGAAGTGGCTGCATGACTCATCTCTCGATGGAGGCGCTGCTCAGCCTGCGGGAGCCGGGGACCGAGCCCGGTGGGGCCGCTGCCCGCGAGCACCTGAATGAGTGCTCTGTATGCCAGGCCGAGCTGCACCGGCTGCATCAGCGAGTCGCCCGGCTGAAGGCGCTTCCGACCTTGCGGCCCAGCCGGGACCGTTGGCCCGAAACGGCGGCCCGATTCCGGGCCGAACGACTTCGACGCCGCACCCGACAGGTCGGGTTTGCCGGCCTGGCTGTGGCCGCGTCGGTGGCCCTGGCGGTGACGGTGGTCAACCGTCCCCAATCTGTGGAAACCAATCCCAATCAGATCAATCAGGCCATGGAACGGTCCCAGGCGCTAGAGAGCGCGCTGAGCGAGTACAACCCTGAGGCGCGTGTGCTCGACGGACGGACCGCCCGGATCGCCCAGGAGCTGGAGGACCGAATCGCCCGGCTCGACCGCCAACTCGAGATGACTGAGCTATCCCAGAAGCAGGCCCGCGATCAGGAGCTGCTCCGGCTCTGGCGCGAGCGCGTGGGCCTGCTCGATGCGCTGGTGGATGTACACGCCACCCGCGCCAGCAACGCGGGGCTCTGAGCCCAGGAGTCACCTATGTACCGCCACTCGTTGATCGCGGCTGCTCTCGCACTTGTCGGCGTCGGTCCATTGCCGGGGAGAGCCATTGCCCAGGAGCCCGGTGTCCGCCCGGACGAGATGGGGGGACCACAGCGGGTAATGCAGTTTGTGATGAATCGGCGGGCTCGGCTCGGACTCAAGGTCAACCTCCGGGCACGGTCCACCGACTCGGTGGGTGCTTACGTTGACGCGGTGACCCCGAATGGCCCTGCGGCAAAGGCCGGCATCCAGTCGGGTGACCTCATCACCAAATTGGACGGCAAATCGGTTCTGGCCGGCCACCGGGACGAGGCCGACGGCGATCGGGAGTCTCTGCCCGGGCTTCACCTGGTCGAGCTGGCCGCCGGGCTCGCGCCCAACGACACCGTCGCCGTGGAGTTTCGCCGGGGGAAGGACAAGAAGACGGTATCGGTGGTCACCGCCGATGAGCCCGATATCCTCTTCGAGGGCCGGCCCGGCGGCCGCACGATGGCATTCAGGTACTTCCGGCCGGATGAGTCGGGCCGGCCTCCCATGCCGGAGGGTAGCGATTTCGACGAGCGGTTGGGCATGGGTCCATTTCTCTATGGCTCTCCCCTGGCCGACCTCGAGCTCGCACCGCTCAATCCCGACCTCGGCCAGTACTTCGGTGCCAACAGCGGGGTACTAGTGGTGAGCGTGCCCAAGGACTCGGAGCTTGGCCTCAAAGGCGGGGATGTGGTTCTGGCGGTGGATGGTCGTAAGCCGGTAAGCCCGTCTCAACTCCTCCGGATCCTCCGCAGTTATGAGCGGGGAGAAAACTTCAAGATCGAGATTCTGCGGAGGCAGAAGCGGGAAACGGTCACCGGAAGGGTGGGGAACCGCCCCGCCGACTGAGCCCGACGAAAAGCGCTCTCGGCTTGTTGATGGTGGCTCCGGGACCGGGCATCCTCCGCGTGCCTCCGCACCTGCTACTCTCGTCAATCTCGCTTCCAGCCGCTGAGGCAGGTGCTAACGCGCGCTCCGGTTGCCCGGTCCCGCATCATGGCGCGTTAGACATACAATTGTTACGACGGACGACGCGGAGGGACGGAGCGGCCAGAGCGCGCGTCAGCACCTGCCAGCAGACCCGGAGGGGATGCTTCGCGAGCGCAGCAAGTGCGGTGGCGCGCGGCGGGCGCTCCGCCCCGAACGGTTACCGGAAGGGTGGGGAACCGGCCAGCCGACTGACTTACCGCCTTACCGCCTTACCGCCCGTGTGTGCGCCCGCTCACAGATGCCGTCGTGCGGCCTAGGTATATCTTCGATCCACCTTGGAGGCAACTATGGGATTCCTGTGGACCTTGATCATCGGACTCGTTGTAGGGGCAATCGCTAAGCTGTTGATGCCAGGGCGGGATCCGGGCGGAATCATCGTCACCATGTTGATCGGTGTGGCCGGTGCCTTGCTGGCAGGGTTTCTGGGACGGGCAATGGGGTGGTATGCCGATCCGGGTGCAGGCCCGGGGATCATCGCTTCGATCATCGGCGCGATGCTCTTGCTCTTCCTCTACCGCCTTTTTGTTGGTCGGCGGCGGGGTACCACAGTTCCGTAACCGGAAGGACGGGAAAGACGGGAAGGGCGGGAAAGAGGTGGTCTCTTCCCGCCCTTCTTCATGCCTTACCCCTCTTTGGCTACTCCAAGGAGAGGCCTTCCCGCCGCCTCGCTAGCTGGCGCCTTCCCGTCCTTCCCATCCTTCCCGTTTCCCGTCCTTCCCGCCCTTCCCGTCTTTCCCGTCCTTCCCGGATGCACCAGTTTTGCCAATTCCTCGAACATCGGGAAGTCCAGGCTCTGCGCTCCGTCGCTCATGGCGTGATCGGGATCGGGGTGTACCTCGATGATCAGCCCGCACGCACCTGCCGCCAACGAACCCATGCTGAGCGGAGTAACCAGCGATCGAACCCCCGCCGCGTGGCTCGGATCCACGATGACGGGCAGGTGAGTGCGCTCCCGTACCAGAGCCACGCCGTTGAGGTCCAGGGTGTGCCGTGTGGCTCGCTCGAACGTCCTGATCCCCCTTTCGCACAGTACCACGTTGGGGTATCCCTCGGCGAGTACGTACTCTGCCGCCATGAGCCACTCCTCGATGGTGGCCCCGGCCCCCCGCTTCAGCAGGATCGGCTTTCCGCTCCGGCTGGCGGCCCTGAGCAAGCTGAAGTTTTGCATGTTCCGCGCGCCGATCTGGAGCATGTCGGCGAAATGGGCGACAACCGGCACTTCCTCCCAGCTCAGCACCTCGGTGACCACCGGAAGCCCGGTGCGCTCCCGCGCATCGGCCAGGTATCGCAGGCCTTTGACGCCGAGCCCCTGAAAATCGTAGGGTGAGGTGCGTGGCTTGTATGCCCCGCCTCGGAGCATGTCCCCGCCCGCCCGGGCCACTGCAGCCGCGGTCTCCAGGATCATGGCCTCACTTTCGACCGAGCATGGGCCCGCGATGAGCACCGGCGATTCGGCCCCGAAGCGCACATCCAGGACGGAGACGACGGTGCCATCCGGGTGGCGTCTCCGGTCGACCAACGGGATGGCCGGCTTTTCCACCCGGTGCGCAGGTGGCGGGACGGGAACGGAAAGCCGCGATCCCTCGGTCCAGGCCTCATAGCTGCCCAACACGATCAGCTTGTTGGCGAGGGCCTCGATCTCTTCCAGCGCTTCAGCCACCCGCGGGTCGCTGGCCGAGCCTTCCACGTCTACATAGAAACGGTACGTCCATGGTGCCGAGCGCTCGGGTCGCGATTGCAGCGCCATCAAGTTGACTCCTCGCGCGCCGAATGCCTGGAGCGTGAGGGCGAGCATGCCGGGCTTGTGGTCCACCAGCACGATGAGCGAGGTCTTGTAGCGACTCGGACCTGGCGAGCGCAGACTGTCAGCCAATTCCGCGCGGGTAAAGGTGAGGAATCGGGTCTGATTCGTCGGGTCGTCTTCGATGTGCTCCGCCAGCGGTACCAGGGCATGCGCATCCGCTGCCGGCCTGGCCGCAATCGCGGCGAGCATCAAGTTCTTTTCCTGCGCAACAATTTCTGCACTCCCGGCGGTGTCCCACGCACTCACCAGCTCCGCGTCCGGCAGATGCTCGGACAGCCAGACCCGGCACTGACCCAGCGCCACGGGATGCGAGAGTACCCGGCGAATGCTGGACAGTGACGCGCCCGGTAGCGCCATGATAGTGTGGTGCACGGGGTGTAAGATTTCGTGGGTCAGCCGCAGCGTGCCATCGCCAAATGCCTCGTGCAGAAGGTCGTAGGTGGTGGTGACCGAGCCGATGAGGGAGTTCTCGATCGGCAAGCACCCGGCACTGGCCCGACTTTCGCGAACCGCCGCCACCACATCCTTTACCTCGCGACACGGCAGGGGCTCGAGGTCAGGCCAGCGCCGGCGCGCCGCGGCTTCGCTGAACGATCCGTAAGAGCCCTGAATAGCCACACGCATGATCGTGCTCCCAAGGGAGAAAACAAAAACCCCACCGGGTCAATCCGGCGGGGCGTCGATGGTTCGGGCGGTGAAGGGCTTAGCGCACTCTACCGGCACCGGACGGGCATCGAGCCCTGCCGGAGATGGTAAAGAAGAACCGATAGCTGCGCGCGGGAACCATGCATCGAACCTACGGCCCGGCTTAGAGCCTTGTCAAGAGGAGTTATCTTTTCACGTGCTCCGCGCTCACCTCGGCCTCGCCCGCCTTGTCCTGGGAGTTCTGGTTCTGGCCACTCCGGCCGGCGCCTGGGCTCAAGGGCTTCCATCATTCGCTCCCTTGAATCCCATGAGCAGCTCGCGGAGCGGCCTCTACTATCAGCCATTGCGCGAGCCTGCTCCTGGCCGTTGGACAACTGCATTGGCCCTGGACTACGCCAGCGTCATTGAATACAACCAGGTGCCGCAAGCAGACTACGTGCTCGACTCCGAGGTCCTCCGCATGAGTCTGGGCCTCAGCCGTGATCTTGGAGCGCGCACGTTTCTAATGGTGGAAGCCTCGGCGGGCGGTGCCTATGCCGGGTTCATGGACGGCTTTCTCGACTGGTACCATGGCGCGCTCGGCATCAGAATGAGCGAGCGGGACAGGCGGCCGCGGGATCGTTTTCTCTACGAGTTAACGTTGCCGGATGGCCGGACGGTCCAAAGGTCCCGGAGCAACCTGTTCCTCGACGATCTGCGGGTAGGGCTGGGCTTCCGACCCAGCTCGGGGCTCCAGACGGTCGTCTCGCTTACGGTCCCCACCTCCACGGGGCCGGTGGGCTATGGTCGGGGTGTGCCGTCAGTGAATCTGCTGAATACCGTGGGAGCTTTGCTGAGTCCGCGGGTGCATTATGAAGGGAGCCTCGGTCTGGGCTATACCCCGACAAACGGGACTCTGGCGAGACTTCAGCGGGAACTCTTTGTGGCGGTCACGTCTGGGGCACGAGTCATGGTCTGGGGGCACAACTCGGTATATGCCAACCTGTTCTACCATAGTCCTTATTACCAGGGCACCACCCTGCCGTCGCTGGATCGGCGGGAGCTTTCCCTGGATTTCGGCTGGATCGTCCAGCCTAGGACCGGAGGCGAGTGGCGAGTCGGCATGACCGAGGATCTGGAACCTGGAGGACCCGGAGTCGATCTGGTGCTTCGATTCGGCAGGACGTTCTAGCGCTGAGCCGTTACTTGGGGACGGGGAACAGAAACTGCTCCATGTTCTGGAATAGGAACTCCTTAGCCTTTGGCTCACGGAGGTTCAATCCGTAGTGATTGATTAATTGCTGCTGGTTCTTGAGCCACTCGGCCCAACAGACGCTGCAGATCTCCTCGAACGCACGACGGCCCAGATCGTTCTGAAAGGGCTGGAAAGCCATCCGCTCGCGGTCCAAGCTACACCGGGTACAATGCAGGGTAATCATGCAGGGCAAGATAGGTATCACTTAAAATGTGATCCAGTCTATCGTGCGATTTCGTCGAAGACAGTAGTATGGTTCAGGGAGCGAGACGCCGTGTCCCGTCGCCGTCTCGTAGGGCCCGGGCTCCGCTGGCGGTACCAAGCCCGGTGCCGACCCCGAACACCAGGGCGGTAGTAAGCGTTACCAGCGGAAGGAGCACCGCCGGCCAGGCCAGCAAGGCGGCTATGCAACCGGCAACGAAGGGCGCGAACGGAGACTGGACCGCGTCCACGAACCGAAGGCGTCGGCGGACGAAGGTTCGTGCAAGGATGAATCCGACAATTCCGGCGGCGAGCGTTATAAGTAGATGTGGCATGTTGACTTCCCTAGGTTGAAGTCGATTGCAGCGTTACAGTACGAAACGTAAGCGGGAAAGATTCATCGCCGCTCGTCGTAGGGCTGGGGTGACGTGGTACGCGAATCGCGGCGGATTTCACTGTCCTCGGCTAAGCTCTTTCATTGGAAGGAGCCCAACAATGCCTAGACATCCGACAGTACTGGTGCCGAACATTGGTCCCATGGACCATGCGTGGGACCTGCTGGGCGAGTGGCAGGCCGAGTTTGAGTTACCCGAAGCCGAATCGCCGGTGCACGGGAAGGTCACGTTCCGGTCGTGGACAGATGCAGAGCTGCAGCTGGATCCAGTCGAAGCCGCGATCGCGGGGATCCCGTCCAGCGTGCCGCTGGAGCGGGCCAGCGAGATCCATCTGACCGACGCAGGCGGTGGGGCGCTGCAGTGGGTGCTACATGCCCCGTCCACGAATTGGTCGCTCCAGGCCACCCTTTGGCCGGGCTCATTACACCTCTTCGTGCACGATGCGGACGATGACGAAGAGCAACTATACCGCGCCCGAGCGACTCGCGACCAGGAGTACTACCGGCGAAAGTACCCGTTGGAAATCAAGTA
>DASYVW010000642.1:0-6380 GCA_035936675.1 Gemmatimonadales bacterium | reverse complement strand
GTCTTGGTGCCGGGTTTGGCGCCGCTTCCCTGGCAGGTGGTGCAACGCTCCGGGCTCTTGAGCTTGACTGTCTTCTTGGCTCCGAGCGCCACGTCGCTCAGCGTAAGGCGCACCGTCACCCTGATATCCTGACCCCGTCGCTCGTCGGTTCGGGCCCGCCGTCCACCGAAGATCGATTCGAAGCCACCCATCCCCCCGAAGTCGCGCATGAAGATGTTGAGCGCTTCGCTGAGGTCGACGTGGTGGAACCCGAAGCCGCCTCCGCCGAGACCTGCCTTGCCGTACCGGTCATATGCCGAGCGCTTCTGCGGGTCGCGCAGCACCTCGTAGGCCTCGGTGATCTCCTTGAACCGGGCCTCAGCGTCGGTTGCAGGGTTCCGGTCGGGATGGTATTCCATGGCGAGCTTGCGGTAGGCCTTCTTGATCTCGGTCTCCGATGCCTCCCGGGACACACCGAGCAGGACGTAAAAATCGCTCACTCCAGCAGTCCCTCCACCAGGCGGCTGGTGTGCTCCACCAGGCCGATGATCTTGTCGTAGGGCATCCGGGTCGGCCCCATCACGCCGATGACGCCCTTCAGCGCCCCGACCTCATAGGAGGATGTGACCAGGGTGAAGTCGCTCAGCCGGGTGTCGGGATTTTCCGAACCGATGGTAATGGAGAGCCCCCGTTGCCGGCGCGACTCCAGGGCTTGCCGGAGCAGATCCCGCCCCTCGGTGAGCCGGAGCAGATCCCGCATTCGCGACTTGGAGGCGAACTCCGGCTGATCCGCGAGCATCTGGGCGCTGCCCAGCACGACCGCATTCTCTTCGCCCGAGAGATCGAAGAGCCCGTCGCCCTCCGCAATGAAGATGTTGAGCAGCTCGCCGCCGTCGGCGGTGCCGCACGCATCTCGCAACCGCTCCGGCAAAGTCCCGCGGATCTCCTGAAGCGTTAGGCCGGAGAGCCGCTCGTTGAGAATCTGGGCGACCTGCTGCACCGATGCCTGGGGCAGCAGTCCCGGCACCTCCACGAAGATGGTCCGCACCACGCCACTCCGCAGATTGAAAACCAGGAGCAGTCGCTCGGAGCTCACCTGCACCAGCTCGAGTCGCTCCATGACCACCTGGTCGAGCGCCGGGGCAACCGCCACGCCGAGCTCCTGGGTCAGCACACCCAGTACTTGTGCCGCCCGCCGAAGGATCTCCTCCACGGCACTTCGGTTCCCCACGAGCTCGGCGCGCAAGGTGTCCTGCTGCTCGTGGCTGGGGGGAGAGAGCCGCATGATCGCGTCCACGTACACCCGGTAGGCGCGGTCGGTCGGGATCCTGCCGGCGGAGGTGTGCGGGTGGAAGAGATAGCCTTTGTCCTCCAGCTCGCTCATGGTGCTCCGGATCGTGGCAGGCGAGACGCCAAGCCCGAACTTCCGGGCGATGGTCTGGCTTCCGGTAGGCTCGGCCGTCTCGATGTAGGTCTGTACGACCGCCTCGAGCACCCGAAGCTCCCGCTCACTCAGCTGATCTGGCATCGGCATGCTGGGAATCTAGAGGCGGCGTGGGACGTGGCAAAGTGAACAAGGCGCATGGGTGCGGTATTGCTACGAGGCGACAGAACCTACCAGCGGGTCGAGCCTGAGCCAGCCCTCGGCACTGAGTCTGACCCGGTCGGTGCCGGGCAAGGCCCAGCCTTCCGCCTCCCAGCGGCGGCGGACCGCCGGCGGCACGCGGTCACCGGCCAGTCCATCTACCGTCCGGAGCCCGAGATACAGCTCCTCCAGCGCAACAGCCGCGTCGTCCAGCAGCTCGCGGCCCTCCGCCGGGGATTTCCCGGCGGCAACCACCCGCTCGTACGCCGCCCAGTCCCGCACGTTCCAGCGGCGCTCGCGACCCAGTCCGCTGTGAGCGGCCGGACCCAGTCCGATGAACGGGGCCCTTTGCCAATACGCGGAGTTATGCCGAGCTCTGTGGCCTGGCCGTGCAGCATTGGAGACTTCGTAGTGCTCATAGCCATGGGCAGTCAGGGCTGAATGGGCGGTCAGGAACTCGCCGGCATAGCTCTCCTCGTCAACGGGGGTCGATTCACCCCGAGCCGTCCAATGACCCAGTGGCGTGTGGGCCTCGACCGTGAGGCCGTAGAGCGAGACGTGCTGGGGCTCGAGCGAAAACGCCTGCTCCAGGTCACCGGCCCAATCGCGTTCTTGGGCTCGGGGTAGGCCGAAAATCAGGTCTACCGAGAGGTCCTCGATACCGGCACAGCGCACTGCCTCGACAGCCCGGAAGATCTGATCGACGGTGTGCACCCGGTGCATCCAGCCGAGCACCCGCGGATCAAAGGATTGGACGCCGAGTGATATCCGATTTACCCCAGCCGCTCGCCAGGCCGCGGCAGCCCCGAGCGTCACATCATCGGGATTGGCCTCGAGGGTAACCTCAGCATCCGACGGGACATAGCGGTCACCACTAATCCGGTCCAGCAGCCGGGCCACCGCGTCAGGAGTGATCCGGGAGGGAGTGCCGCCTCCAAAGTAGATGGTGCGGATGTCGGGGGAGTCCTGCCACGCCGGCTCCGATTGCCAGAGCGCCCATTCGCGGAGCACCGTTGAGACATACGCTTCCGAGGGTACCTCCTTCCGGACTGCGATGGCGAAATCGCAGTAGCTGCACCGGCGGGTGCAGAAGGGGACGTGAAAGTAGACGTGCATGGCTGAAATCTAGACCGGTGGGCCTGTCGTCAGATTCTGCGGAACACTCTACCAGGTCTCTGCTCTACAACCCCGGCGATCTCGAGGCCGCAGAGTAGACCCAGCACCTCGCCGACCGGACGGTTGAAGCGGGTAGCAAGCTCATCGGGATGAACCGAATCATGGCCCAGGAGCCCTACCAGCTCACGCTCCTCGGCTGAGAGCGTCTCCGGCAACTCGCTCGCCGCCTGGGAAAAGGCACCCACCGCCGGTCTGGACCCGGTCAACTCAGCGAAGTGCTCCAGCAGATCGGCCGGCTCGAGCACTGGTGCGGCGCCGTCGCGGATGAGGCGGTTGGTGCCGAAAGAGACCGCGCTAGTGATGTTCCCGGGTACCGCCATGACTTCCCTGCCCTGATCGAGTGCGGTGCCCGCCGTGATCAGGGCGCCGGATCCTGCGGCCGCCTCGATGACGACCGTTACGCGTGAAAGACCACTGATCAGGCGGTTGCGTCGCGGAAAACTCCCGGCGCTGGGGCGCTCTCCCGGGGGGAACTCGGAAACCAGCAGTCCATCCCGCGCGACCCGATCGTACAGCGTCCGGTTGGCTGCGGGGTAGATGACTCCGAGTCCGTTGCCGAGCACGCCTATGGTGGCACCGCCGGCATCGAGAGCCGCCGTCTGGGCCACCGCATCGAGTCCCCGGGCCATGCCACTGACGACGGTTACTCCGGCACCCGCCGCTGCGCCGGCGATCGAGCGACAGACAACGGCACCGTAACTGGAGTGATCCCGGCTGCCGACGATGGCCACTGCCGGGCGCAAGAACAGCGTCTGGTCTCCGAGGGTGAACAGCACCGGTGGTGGATCGGGGATGTGACGGAGGTCGGCCGGGTACACCTCGTCTTCCGGGATGAGGATGCCAGCACCCAGCCGGCCGGCCTCCTCTGCCACCTTACGGCCGACTTCCAGTGGCGTCGCTTTGAGTGCCGTGGCAATGGCGCAGGAAAACCCGGACAAGGTGCGTAAAAACTCGAACGGCGCCGAGTGGGCGCCGAGTGCGGTGGGGAACGCGGTGAGGAGCGTCTTGAGTCGGCTGGCGCCCATTCCGGGCACCTGTGTCAGGGTCAGGTAGGCCAGTCGTTCGTCGTCCACCTACAGGTCCTCGACGGCTTCTGTGGCCTCGGTGACCTTCGCCTCCTCCACGAACCTCCAGAGATATTCTTTCAGCTCCTCCACGCCCTGCCCCGAGGCGCTGGAGATGGCTCGTACACCTGTCGCCTCAGGCGCTCTGAGCGGAGGCAGTGGATGGTCAGGCGGCTGAAGGTCCTGCTTGGTCAGGACGACTATATGCTGCTTTTCAGCCAACGTGGGGCCGTACTGCTGGATCTCGTTTCGAAGCCGATCGTAGCTGGCCTGTGGATCGTCGGCATCGAGTGGGACCAGGAAGGCGAGCACTCGGGTGCGCTCTACGTGCTGAAGAAAGCGGACGCCGAGTCCCTTCCCTTCATGGGCGCCTTCGATAATGCCGGGAATGTCGGCCATGACAAAGGTCCGATGTCCCGAGAGGCCCACCACGCCGAGGTTGGGCTCGAGCGTGGTGAACGGGTAGTCGGCGATTTTGGGGTGAGCGGCGGAGACCACCGAAAGCAGGGTGCTCTTTCCCGCGTTAGGTTCTCCCACCAGGCCTACGTCGGCAATGAGCTTGAGGATCAGCTCGATCTGGCGGTCCTGTCCCTCTTCGCCCGGCTCCCATTCGCGGGGCGCCTGATGGGTGGATGTGGCGAACCGGGCGTTGCCCCGACCGCCGCGACCCCCGCGTGCCACTATGAGAGTATCGCCCGCCTCCAGCAGTTCGCCGATTAGATCGCCGGTCGCGGCATCGCGCACCACCGTGCCGGGCGGCAGGGGGAGATAGATGTCCTCGGACGACGCGCCGGTCTTGGTTTTCCCTTGGCCGTGCTCGCCCCGGTCGGCCTGCCACAGGGTGCGATAGCGGTAGTCGAGCAAGGTGGCCAGGTTCGGGTCGGCACGGACATACACGCTCCCGCCGTGGCCCCCATCCCCACCATCGGGACCACCCTTGGGCTTGTACTTGAACCGGGCAAACGAGCTGGCACCGGAGCCACCGGTGCCGCCGACCACCCGCACGACCGCGCGATCGATGAGCATCAGTTCCCCGGTGACCAGCCCTGACATACCGTACGCCACAGCTCTTTGACTTTTTTCCACCGATCGAACGAGAGCAGTGGGTTGACGACGGACAGCGTCCCTTCGATCTGGCCGAACGTGGCACCGGCGTTGAGTGCCCCCCGGAGGTGGGAGTGCAGTTGGCGGGGTGTTTCGAGCACTGCCGTCTGCGCCACGATGCAGAGCTCCCGTCGTAGGAGATCGAGACCCGGCCGGGCTAGCGTCCGGCCATACCCCTCGGTGATCATCCAGCTATCGAGGGCCGGGTGGAGGGCACGAACACTCTGCCGCAGCTTCTGGTAGTTCTCACCGTACACGACTGCGCACTGCTCCTCGCCCCGGCCCGTCCACTCTGCCGCCCGGCCGTAGTCCTGATCCGGATCGGTATCCGGGGCCGGGACTCCGCCTTCCTTGCGCCAGACTGTGAAGGCGACCAATGCCCGAGGGTACCCCACCATCAGCACGCTCTGGAGGATCAGCTCCTCGATCCAGACCGAGGGCACCTGCGAGAGGCGCAGCGAGCGGGCGCGCTCACGCAGTTCGGGTTCGTAACCCTGCGCGATGGCGGCGGCAAAGCGCACGAGGTCCCGAGTCTGGGGGTCGAGGTTGTCCTGTCTGGCCATCACATGATATCCCGTTCGAGCTCGGACCTCTGACCGAATCGGCGCCACCGGGGGCGCCGAACTGCGGCCGCCAGGCCGGCGTGAGGCGAGAAGAAGATAGTACCCCGCTGAGGCGTGCGCCCCTACAATATTCCTCACGGCCTCTTAGGTTTCCCCGCGATGCCGGCACCAATGCGCCCACTCCTACTCGCGGCGGTTCTGGCCGGCACGCTCGCTCCCGCGCGGGCTCAAGCCCAGGCCTCTCCTTATATACCGCTCGATGATTCCCGGCTTCCGTTGCTGGAGCATCTCATTGCCCGGGGTGAGATCGAGGACCCTTCACCCATGATCCGTCCGTTTCGGCGGGCCGACGCTATAGAGGCACTCGCAGCCGCGGACACACTCGGGAGCTCTTCCACCGCTCGACTTATCCGGAAGCTGCGCGGTGAATTCGCCGATTCAGCCGGAAACTCCTGGGCCATCGAGGGGCGAGTCGGTGGTCAGGCCTACACCCATGCCCGCCGAGATCTGCTGCATCCGGCTGGAGCCGAACGGGTAAGGCCCTACGCCGAGCTGGGCGGGTGGGCCACGTTCGGCAACATCGTTCTGGCCACTCGCCCCGTGGCCGAGCCCCGGCTGATCGACGATCCAGACTGGCGGGGCCGACCGGATCTGAAGTTCACCGGACGGATCGCCGACGCGTACATCAGCGCACAGTTCAAGTACGGGAGCCTTTTTTATGGCCAGATGGATCGGAACTGGGGCCCTGTGGGCCTCCCCGGCATTCCGTTAAGCAACTACGGCTACGAGCGCCAGGGATTGGGGATCGAGATTGGAACGAAAAACCTGCGGCTCTCTGCCTTTGCCACCGATCTCCAGGATGAGGTGGACAGCCTCGGCCGCACGGTGCATCGCTACTACTTCGTACAC
>DASYVW010000641.1:0-2671 GCA_035936675.1 Gemmatimonadales bacterium | reverse complement strand
ACAGACTAGTGACCATCATACCCCGGCACCCCGCGTGCCTCGGGCTCCTGGCCCTCCTGGCGTGGTCCGGGCAAGCTCTCAGGGCGCAGGCACCCAGCAGCCACAGCGCCGCCGAGCTTTCGAGTCTTCCCCGCTTCACGTTGCGTGAAATCATCGCCGGACGCAACGACTCGCTGTTCCGGATTCCGGGACCATGGATGCGTGCCGCGACCATTGCGCCACCGGAGTCGGTGGCGATGCTCGCTTACGCAGCGGCAGCTTCTCGCAGCGGAGTCATGCCACTCGAGGGTAGCACGCTGGCCTCGCAGCGATCCCAACACGTCATGGGACTCTACCGGCGCGCCGAGCTGCTCGGTGCCGCTCGCCGCACGCTGGAATCGATCCGCGCCGCGATCCCAGCCGACAGCACCCGGGCACGCTTCGATCGGATCTTCCGTAGCCAGGGAGCGTGGGTGGTCGATCTGCACGACGCCGCGCTCGCGTGGGCTCAGTCCCGAGGGACGCGGATCGAGTGGGAATCGGCTCGCCGAGCGCTCACCGAGGCGGGCTGGCTCCCCCCGGGCGATAGCACGGACGGGGCGGAGACCGTGCCGCGTGCACTCTATGGGCTTCGGGTCCTGGCGGCCAATGATTCCGCCGCGTTTGCTGCTGCCCAAGCCGACCTACAGAGCGCGGACCCGACCTCCGCGGCCGCGGTGGCTCTCCTGCTGAACGGCTACACCGAGGGTCAACGATGGTATGCCGATGCGGTGGGATTCTTCCTCACCGAGCCCTGGGCTGCTCAGGAGGGAAGAGGCCGTTCTATCGGAGACATGGTTCGGGACGATTGGTCGCGGGTCAGGCCTCGGTCGCCTGGTCCTCCAACTTCGACCCCGGAGATCCAAACCCAACTGTTCGGCTACCCGCAAGCGGTGCCCCACTACAGCATCCCCCCGGCATTGTTCAACCGTCTGGTGAGCGCCGATAATGAGCCGGCGGGCCAGTGGCTCCAGCGGCATGGCCCGGCTGCCCTGCTCCAGGCATTACGGTGGCTGCCTGCCGGTGACACCAGCCTTGCACTCCTCCAGTTCGGCCGGGAAACGATGCGGCTCACCACGGTCCCGCGCCAGGCCCGCGAGAGCCTGAATGGCTTTCTCGAGCCGCGCGATGTCATTGCCATCGACCCCGGTTACTCTCCGCTCCTCGCGCTCGGCGCGGTGGTGCACGAATGGCAGCATCTCGCCTTCAGACGGCTCCAACTCGATGATTTTGCAGTGAGTCTCCCGGAGCGTACGATGCCGGTCGTGGGCCTGCCCGGGATTCAGCCGTACGTCGCGGAAGGATTTGCAGAGTGGAGTGCCGAACGGATCCTCGGCCCCTTGATTGCCCGCTGGCCGCTGCTCGGCTTGGGCGAGCTCGAGAAGCGAGCCGGCTTAGCTCGGGAGAGAGCGGACGACGAGCACTCGCTGGGCTACGCCCTGGTCCGGGAGCTTGCGGCGGTCCTGAACGATCCGGCTCTCACGACCCGGTTGTTGCTGCGGTACGCCGAAGATCCCTCCCGCATCGATACTGAGCCTGCGCTCCGGGCCGCGTGGAGAAGACATCGTGGTGCCCGCGACTATGTTTTCGCTGCAGCCATGCGCAGAGTGTTGATCCCCGAAGTCACCTTCACCATCGAGGATGGCTATCCCGATGTCATTGCAACCCGGATCCTGGTTCCGCCAGGCGGGAAGGGCGTGCGTTGAAGGGGTCCTGGTTGTGTCCCTTGGCCGCGCGCCACTCGCTGCCCAGGCGACCCGCCCCGAGCGCTCCAATTTCCAGGAGACGTCTTCGTACCAGGATGTGTTGAGCTTCCTGGACTCCCTTCAGCGGGTGGCGCCAGAGATCCGGGCCGGTACTTTGGCGGTGAGTCCGGAAGGGCGCCGCGTGCCATACGTGCTCGCATCACACCCACTGGTCTCGGGCCCCGCAGATGCACACCGGAGTGGCAAGCTCATCGTGTATCTGCAGGCGAACATCCACGCCGGCGAAGTCGAGGGCAAGGAGGCAGCGCAGATGCTGCTGCGAGATCTGGCGCTGGGTCCGCTCCGGCCGATGCTCGATCAAATCGTCCTTCTGATCGTCCCGATCTACAACACCGATGGCAACGAACGCATGGCGGCCGGGGAGGAGAACCGCCCCGGCCAAAATGGGCCCGCCATGGTCGGACGGAACCCCAACGGGCAGGAGCTGAACCTCAACCGCGACTATGTAAAGATGGAAGCGCCGGAGACCCAAGGTGCGGCCGCCCTTCTCTCGGCCTGGGACCCGGATCTCTTCATCGACCTGCACACGACCAACGGCAGCTACCATGGCTATGTCCTGACCTACGCGCCGGGCCTGAACCCCAACTCCAACCCGGCCGCCGATTTCGCGCGGGACCGCTTTCTGCCTGAGGTGCGCGAGCGAATGCAGCGGCGCCATCGGCAACGCACGTTTCCCTACGGCAACTTTCGCAATCAGGATCCGGATTCCCTGGCACTAGGGTGGGAGACGTACGACGCACGCCCGAGATTCGGCACCAACTGGATGGGGCTCCGTGGCAGGCTGTCGGTGCTGAGCGAGGGCTACAGCAACGCCGATTTCCGGACTCGCATAGCGGCAACCTACAACTTTGTCCGTGAGGTCCTGGCTCTCGCGGTCGAGCAACGCG
>DASYVW010000640.1:0-3519 GCA_035936675.1 Gemmatimonadales bacterium | reverse complement strand
TCGTTTTCAGGAAGTGGTCCAATCGCTGCCGCGGCGTCCGACTCTGGTTCATGCCGCCAACAGCGCCGATGCGCTCCGGGGGCGCGGGTTCGCCGCCGATCTCGTGCGGCCGGGCATCTTTCTGTATGGCGGAGCGGCCGGAGGACCGGAACCACGATCCGTGGCCGCCCTGCGGGGACGTGTCGTCGCGATCCGATCGATCGCCGCCAGGGACACGGTGGGCTACGGCGCATCATGGCGCGCCGACCGGCGGTGTGTCATCGCCACCATCTCGGTCGGCTACGCCGATGGGTTTCCCCGTGCGGCCCAGGGTGGCGGGCCGGCTGCTGCCCGCGTGGTGGAGGTCAAGGGCAAGCTCGCCCCAGTAGCAGGGCGGGTGACGATGGACATGTGCATGGCGGTGGTCGAGCATGACGTTGCCATTGGTGACGTGGCCACTGTATTCGGTGGTCTCGTGACCCTCGACCAGCAAGCTTCGGCGGCCGGGACCATCTCCTACGAACTGCTCACCCGGCTGGGGTCCAGGGTGCCTCGCCGCTATGAGAGGCCAACGTGAATCCACATTTCGCGTCGCTGGTTCTGGGCCTGGCGCAGCAAGCCGAGGCTGCCCTGAGCGGTCACTTGCCGCAGGGAGCCGAAGGTCTCGGGGATTCCCGTAAGGCAGCCCAGACTCTCATTGATACCTTGGGGATGCTTGCCGAGAAGACGGCTGGCCGGCTGGACCCGGATGAGAAGCAGCTGCTCGAGCAGGCGGTCACCTCGCTTCGGTTCCGATACGTGCAAACGATGCCCAAGGCGTGATGCGGCGGGCGGCCATCATCGTCCTCGACGGGGTGGGAATCGGGTTCGCTCCCGACGCTCATCTCTATGGAGACGCCGGCAGCAACACGCTTGGGAATGTCGCCCGAGCGGTTGGGGGCCTGTCGATGCCCCGCTTCGAAGCCCTGGGTCTCGGCCGCTGTGCTGAAATTCTTGGGGTCGCTCCTGTGGTGTCACCGCGAGCCGCGCACGGCCTGTGTGAGCCGGCAAGCCCGGGAAAGGACAGCACCACCGGTCACTGGGAACTCTGCGGGCTGATCCTCGAAAAGCCCTTCCCGACCTACCCCCAAGGATTTCCGCAGAGCGTGATCACGGAGTTCGTCACCCGCACCGGCCGTGGGGTCCTGGGCAACAAGCCCGCTTCAGGTACCGCGGTGCTGGATGAGTATGGCGCTGAGCATTGCCGGAGCGGCGACTGGATTGTGTACACGTCGGCCGACAGCGTTTTTCAGGTTGCCGCGCACGACGGGACGGTGCCGCTCGAGGAGCTCTATGCGGCCTGTGTCGCGGCGAGGGAGCTGCTGACGGGCGAGCACGCCGTGTCCCGGGTGATCGCGCGACCCTTCACCGGTAAACCCGGCGCCTGGAAACGAACCGCAGACCGGCGCGATTTCAGTCTGGCCCCTCCGGGTCCTACTCTGCTGGACCGTCTGGCGGAACGACAGATCCCCCGCGTGGGAGTAGGCAAGGTGGACGATCTGTTCGCCCGTCGCGGAATCACCAGCGTGCATACCGGGACCAACGCGGAGGCCTACGTGTTGATCGAGGGCGCGCTCCGAGCGATGCGGCGAGGATTGTTGCTTGCGAACGTGATCGAGTTCGATCAGACCTGGGGCCATCGGAACGACGTGCCGGGATTCCATGGCGGCCTTCGAGAGCTCGATCGGGCGGTGCCTCGTCTGCTGGACGGGGTCCGGGAGGATGACCTCGTTATCTTTACCGCCGACCACGGCAACGATCCGACGACTCCCTCGACCGATCACTCTCGGGAAGTCGTCCCGCTGCTGGTGGTGGGACCCAAGGTACGGCCGGTCGATCTGGGCCGCCGTGGAACATTCGCCGATGTCGGCCAGACCGTGGCCGAGTTTCTCGGGGTACCCGCGCTCGCGGCGGGCACCTCGTTCCTTTCCGAGGTTTGGCTTGACTGATCCGCTGATCTCCGCGGCGCGGAGCGCGCAGACACGCGCCTATGCCCCGTATTCGAAATTCCGTGTCGGAGCGGCCCTCGAGGCCATCGATGGCGCCATCTTCGCAGGCTGTAACGTGGAGAACGCGTCATACGGTCTGACTATCTGCGCCGAACGCGCCGCGATCTGTGCGGCGGTGAGCGCGGGTGCGCATCGCTTCCGCCGGGCCGTCGTGGTGTCGGACGTGGACCCGCCGGCCGCCCCATGCGGGGCGTGCCGCCAGGTGCTCGCCGAATTCGGGTTGGATCTGTCGATCGAGGGCGTCGGATCGAAGCGGACCGTGACCTGGCGCCTGTCCGACCTACTGCCGGCGGCTTTCGGGCCGGAGCAGCTGCGGTGAGGCGGCGATACTACGCGCTGCTGGCAGCCCTCGCATCCCTGGGCTGCCAGGAGAAACTCACCGCTCCCGCCGATTGCCCCGCGCTCTGCCCCGGGGGTTCGTCTGAAGTGTTCGATGAGGTGATCAGCCCTATCATCGGCGCTGACAGCAGCTTCCGCGGTTACGTTCAGCCTGCGTCTGCGGCGGGGCTACTGGCTTCCAATGGGCTGGGCGGTTTCGAGACACGGGCGATCATGCGGTTCTCCCGGCGGAGCGATACGGTCACCGTTCGGGACACGGCCCGCACCTACACGATTGACTCGGTGGCGTTCGGTCTCAACCTCGTTGCCCGCGACACTACCCTCCCGGGTCTCAAGATCCTGCTCTACCGGCTCCCTATTTCGATCGATACGACGACGACCTATGCGGCCGTCGATCCCGCATTCGTTCCCGGGAACCTGATCCGAACGATCGACGTGCCGGACACGCTGAAACGTGGGGCGATCCGGACCGTCTTCTCCGGCGCCGGACTGGACAGCGTCCTGATTCCGCCGGCGGATACCGGGGTGCTGGCACTCGGCATTCGGATCGATTCGCCCGGCACGACGGGGATTCGGCTGGGTTCGTCGGCCAGCGGTACTGGAGCAGTGTTTTTCACCTATGCGACATTGAATGTCCCGGACACCGGCACCGCGAAGCTGAGGACGTTCAGCCTGGCGGTGCCCTTTAACTCCTTTGTCACCCCGCCCCAGCCGGTGCCGGACACGACATTGCTGGTAGTCGGGGGCGAGCCATCCTCGCGTGCGCTGCTTCGCTTCGAGCTTCCTCCCCACATCCGTGACTCGGCGACCATCGTTCGGGCCACGCTGGAGCTCACGCCGGTCGCCCCGATCTCGGGACTACCGACCGATCCCGCGCGGCTCCAGGCAAAGGCGGTCACGGCCGACCTGGGCGCGAAATCGCCGGTGAGCGCGACGGCGGGCCGGTCGGGTCTCTTCCCACCACCCGCGGACACCGTTGAAGCTGGCGCCACCACCGTGAGTCTCGAGGCCGTGCGGCTGGTAGAGACCTGGCTCACTCCCACAAGTCGACCCTCGGCGTTGATGCTGGCGTTCGCCCCTGATATCGAAGCGGCCAGTTTCTCCCGGCCAGTGTTCTACTCGACCAGGGCGGCCGATCCGGCCGTGCGACCCC
>DASYVW010000639.1:0-10598 GCA_035936675.1 Gemmatimonadales bacterium | reverse complement strand
CCCCAGATGGTGCAGCCTTCCTTCGGGATCACGTATGACAGATTCGGCTGCTCGGCCTTGGCCTGGGTGGTGTCGCCGTTCCAGAGCTGGGAGATCCACACGTCGCCCGAGATGAGCTGGGCCTTGACCGGCGCCGAGATGTAGGCTTTCAGCTGCTTCTTGGCGGCGATCGAGTCGGCCTTGGCCCGGGAGAGCTCCGCCGGATTGGTCGAGTTGAGCGAGTGCCCCCGATAGCGCAAGAACGCACCAATGACCTCGCGGCCGTCGTCTATCATGGTCATCTTCTTCCCGAACTGCTTGTCCTGGAACACCGCCCAACTGTCCACCGGGGTCTTGAGCTTGTCCTTCCGGTAAGCGATGCCGGTGGTCCCCCACTGCCAGGGCACCGTGTGCTTGTTGCCCGGGTCGCTCGGAAGGTTCTTAAAGATCGGCGAGATGTTGTCGAAGTTGGTCAGGTACTTCTTGTTGATCGGCGTGATCAGGTCGGTGGCCACCAGGACCGGGATGATGTAGCCGCTGGGCACGACGATGTCGTATCCGGTGGCGCCGGCCTGGAGCTTGGCGACCATCTCCTCGTTGCTCTCGTAGGTGTCGTAGGTCACCTTGACCCCGAACTCCTTCTCGAAGTTCGGCACGGTGTCTTCGGCGATGTAGTCGGACCAGTTGTAGACGTGAAGCTGTTTCTCCATGGGCCCAAGATCCGCCACGGCGTCCGTGCCTGCGCTATCTGCCACGCCGGCGGCACTCTTGTCCATGCGTTGGCAGGCCTGCAGCAACATGCTCACGGAGCTCAGGCTGAGACCGAGGCCCAGCGCCCGGGCCACGAACCCCCGCCGCGGAATCCCGCCGCGCTCCAACTGCTCCACCAGCTGTTCGACCTCCTTACGCTTGCTCACGAGAGTCCTCTTCAGCTGGAAGCGCCGTTGGAAGTGCCGTCATGATGGTCATGCCGGGCTGCTTCTAGATGTTGGCCTAGCCGAGCCGGTCGCGCACTCGGTAGTACCCCCCAATCAGCGGTAGGAACCACGGCACTCCGTTGTAGAACGGGATGGCGCGAAAGCGTGACGTGCCCAAGTCCGGTATCTCGCCCACCCCCGCAAGCACTTCCCCCATCCGACCGCCGAGATAGGTGGCCAGCGCCACCCCGTGGCCGCAGTATCCCATCGAGTAGTGGACGCCATCGAGCCGTCCCGCATGGGGCAGGTGGTCCACCGGATAGGCCACCCTTCCCGACCAGGCATACTCGATCGTCGCCCCCGCCAGCTCGGGGAAGACTTCCCCCATGCCGGTGGCCAGAATGGCGGCGCTGCGCCGGGTGCCTGTGGGAGTAAAGGACGCACGCCCACCAAAGACCATACGGCGATCCGGCGAAAGCCGGAAGTAGTAGAGCAGATTCTTGGTATCGCTGAACACCCGGTTTCGTGGCACCAGCCGCCGGGCTTGGTCTTCGTCCAGAGGCGCGGTGGCGATCTGGTAACTGCCGATCGGGATGACCCGTCTCCGTAATGGCGCCAATGCCCGAGGCGTGTAGCCGTTGGTTGCGGCGAGGACTTCCCGGGCCTTCACGGTTCCTTTCGTGGTCGTGACTTCGAACGCCCCACGCATCCGGCGGATTCGTTTCACCTCAGCGCCTTCCAGGAGCCGCGCCCCTGCTCGCTCCGCCGCCTGGGCCAACCCCTGCGCGTACTGTGCCGGTTGAAGAGAGCAGCCGCCCGGATCGACCAGCCCACCGTGGTAACGAGGTGACTCGATCTCCCGGCCGAGCTCATCCCGGCTGAGCAGCTCGGTCTCATACCCCAGCTGCTCCCGCCTGAACCGGGCGCTCTGCTCCAGAACCCGCAGATGTCCCGGTTTGGCAGCCAGGGTCACCGCGCCACAACGGACGAAATCGCAGGAGATCCCCTCCTCGGAGATGAGGCTCGAGAGATTTCGAATGGCCTCGAGCGAAAGCTGGAACATCCGGGCGGCACGCGCTGCGCCGACCCGTTGGGCCAGTTCCTCCATCTCGGGTTTGTAGCCCGGAAGCACAAACCCGCCATTCCGCCCGCTTGCACCCCATCCCAACGTGTGCTGCTCGAGTACCGTGGCGTCGGCGCCCCGCCGGGCCAGTGCCCGCGCAGCAGCGAGGCCGGTGTACCGCCGCCGATGATCGCGACGTCGGTGCGGGCGGGGAGCTCCGGTGACTCGCGTGCCTCGCCCGCAGGGGCCCCATCGGTCCAGAGACAACGGTCGATGGCGGTCAACGAGCGCGCACCAGCCGGTCCGCGACGTAGATGAGGATGGCGGTGACGACCAGGATGATGGTACTGATGGCATTGATGCTCGGCTCAACGTTCTTCCGCACCATGCCGTACACCACGATGGGAAGGGTAGACGAACCCGAGCCGGAGACGAACGAGGTGATCACGTAGTCGTCGAATGACATGGTGAAGGCGAGCAGCGCGCCGGCCAGGATTCCCGGCCAGAGCTGGGGCACGGTCACCCTCCAGAACGTGGTGATCTCGTCGGCCCCCAGGATCAGGGCAGCTTCCTCGAGATTCTGGTCCATCCCCTCGAGACGCGCCAGCACGACGACCACGACGAATGAAATGCAGAAGGCCACGTGGGCGATCGTGATGGTGGTGACGCCCAGGGGGAACTTGAGCAATGCGAAGAGGATCAGCAGGGAGATACCGACCACGATCTCGGGCGTCACGATCGGGACATACAGAAAGCCCTCGAAGGCGCGCCGCCCCCTGAACTGGTGCCGCGCCAAGGCCAGGGCGATAAACGTCCCGAGTACGGTCGAGATGACGGTGGCGGCGCCACCCACGATCAGACTGATCTTGAGGCCGCGAAGGATATCGGGCGGCTCCAGGAGCCGGTGATACCACTGCAGGGTGAAGCCTCGCCAGTCGACCGAGAACTTGGAGTTGTTGAACGAAAAGACCATCAGTACCAGGATGGGCAGGTGCAGAAACAAGTACACCAGCCCGGCGAACCCGATCAACCAGCGTGGAGTCCGCAGTCTCATGTCAATGATCCCGCGCCGGTGTCGGATCCTTAACCCGGAGGTAGATCATCACCGCTGCGAGCACCAGGGCCATCACGATGAAGGACGCTGCCGAGCCGAACGGCCAGTTCCGCGCAGCGGAGAACTGGTTCTGCACCAGGTTGCCGATCATGAGCTCCTTCGCCCCGCCCAGCAGATCGGAGGTCAGGAACGAGCCCAGCGCAGGGATGAAGACCAGCAGACATCCGGCCACCACCCCAGGCATCGAGAGCGGCAAGGTCACCCGGCGGAAGCGGGCACTCGGGGTAGCACCGAGCACCTCCGCAGCTTCCAACAGCGACTCGTCCAGCTTCTCCAGGGAGGCGTAGATCGGCAGGATCATGAAAGGGAGGAAGCCGTAGATCAGGCCGATCATGACGGCGAAAGGCGTATAGAGGATGGTCAGTGACTGGTCGATGATCCCGAGCTTGAGCAACCAGTTATTGATCAGCCCCGTGTCGCGCATGAGGAAAATCATGGCGAACGTGCGCACCAGGAAGCTGGTCCAGAACGGAAGCACCACGAGGAACAACAGAAGGTTGCGCCAGCGACCCGAGCGCACGATGACGTAGGCCACGGGGTAGCCCAGCACCAGGCAGATGACGGTGCAGGAGATCGACCAGAGGAACGTTTGCTGCAACACCTGCAGGTAGAGCGGATCGAAGAAGCGGGCGTAGTGCTCCAGAGTGAAGCCGCGCTCCACGCCGCCGTAGATCCCCCGCGGCATGAGGCTGTAGACGAGCATGATGAGTATGGGGATTAGAAAAAACGCCGCCAGCCAGAAGGCCCCTGGCGCCAGCAGCGCCCACGCCTGCGCCTCCGGACGCCGGTACAGCCACCCCAAGGCACGCTGACGCAGCGTGGCCACTACTCGCCCTCCAGAACCTGGCAGTCTTCGGGCAGCCAGGCGACCGCGGCGGGATCGCCCCGCTTCCACAGGAGTGGCTTGATCAGCTGGCCCTCGTTTCGGACGGCCACGGTGACATCGCCGGCGCCAGGGACGGTGACGATGACGTGCATCGTCTCGCCCAGATAGATGATGTCCCGGATGACGCCGTTCAGCGCGTTCTCCCCGGCCGGCACCGAGTCCGGAGGCCAAACGTCCATCCACTCCGGCCGGACCGCGATCCGGACCGGCTTCCCTTGGCGCACGGAGGGATGGTCCAGGACCCGAAAGCTCACCCCCCCATTCTGCGTGACGACCCACTGTCCGCCTGTCCGCCCGTCCGCCTGTCCGCCGAAGAAGTTCGACTCGCCGATGAATTTGGCCACGAATGCGGTGCGCGGATTCTCGTAGATCTCCGCCGGGGTGCCCAGCTGCGCTACCCTCGCATTGTCCATGACCGCGATCCGGTCGGACATGGTCAGCGCTTCTTCCTGATCGTGCGTGACGTAGATGAAGGTGGTGCCGAGTTGTTTGTTGAGGGCCTTGAGCTCCAGCTGCATTTCCTTGCGGAGCTTGAGGTCGATGGCGCCGAGCGGCTCGTCCAGCAGCAGGATGGCGGGCTCCAGCACTAGGGCCCGAGCGAGCGCCACCCGCTGTCGCTGTCCCCCGGATAGCTGGCTCGGCATCCGGCCGGAGAAGACGTCGGGCTTGAGGCGCACCATCTCCAGCGCGCGCCGGACCCGGCCCTCGATCTGCTCCTTTGGCGTCTTACGCTGTTCCAGGCCGAAGGAGACGTTGCGTGCGACCGTGAGGTGGGGGAAGAGCGCGTAGTTCTGGAACACCATGGCAATCCGCCGCTCGTACGGTCGTTTCTTGTTCACCGTCTCGCCGAGCAGCCGGACCTCACCGCCGTCCTCATCGGGCTCCTCGAAGCCTGCCAGGAGGCGGAGGGTGGTGGTCTTACCGCATCCCGAGGGCCCGAGCAGTGAGAAGAACTCCCCCCGATGAATCTCGATGGATAGACTGTCCACGGCCTTCACGTCTCCAAAGGTCTTGGACACGTTCACGAACTGGACCACTGGGTTGTTCTTCGGAGCTGCAGTCACGAGATGGCTTCCAGCGCCTGTTCCACGGCATCCAGTCCTTCCTCGACGATGGCGTCGGGCGTGGTGAGTGGCGCGAGGATCCGCACGGTGTTGCCGTAGGTCCCGGCGGAGAGCAGGATGACCCCGCGCTCCAGGGCCGCGGCAATCAGTCGCCCGGTCAACGCCTTGTCCGGTTCCTTGGTGGACCGGTCCACTACCAGCTCCATCCCCACCATCGCGCCCAGGCCCCGCACGTCGCCGATGCAGGCGTGCCGCGCTGCCCATTGGCAGAAGCGGGCCCGGATCTGCTCGCCCATCCGCGCAGCCCGGGCCGGCAGGTGCTCTGCCTCCATGGCGTCGAGGACCGCGAGGGCGGCGGCGCAGGCCAGTGGATTCCCGCCGTAGGTACCGCCCAACCCGCCGACCTGGGGAGCCTCCATGATGTCGGCCCGTCCGGTGACCGCGGCGAGCGGCAGCCCCCCCCCGAGTGACTTGGCCGTAGTGATGAGATCGGGAACCAGACCGTAGTGCTCACAGGCGAACAGCTTCCCGGTGCGCCCGAACCCGGTCTGAATCTCATCGGCGATGAAGAGGATGCCGTGATCCCGGGCGAAGGCGGCGAGCGTGGTCACATACTCCTTCGGGGCGGGAACGAACCCGCCCTCACCCAGCTCCAGCTCCATGATGATCGCGGCCACCGAGTCCGGGTCCACGATCGAGGCAAACATCCGTTCCAGACTCTCGCGGCTCGCCATGCAACACTGTTGGCCAGCCCCGCTGCCCCGCTGCCCCGCTGCCCCGCATCGATAGCAGTACGGAAACGGTATCCGATAGACCTCCGGCGCAAATGGCCCGAATCCCTTCTTGTAGGGCATCACTTTCGAGGTAAGCGCCATCGCCAGATTGGTCCGGCCATGAAAGCCGTGCTCGAAGCAGACGACCGCTTGGCGGCCGGTAAAGTGGCGTGCCACCTTGACGGCATTTTCCACCGCCTCGGCTCCGCTGTTCAGCAGAATGGTCCGCTTAGGATGATCCCCCGGGGTAAGCCGGTTGAGCCGCTCGGCGAGCGCGACGTACGGCTCATAGGTGGACACCGGGAAGCAGACGTGCGCGAAGTGGTCGAGCTGATTCCGCACCGCCTCCACCACGGAAGGGTGACGGTGGCCGGTGTTGACCACGCCGATGCCGCCGCCGAAATCGATGAGGCGGTTCCCATCGGCGTCGGTAATGACCGCGCCTTCGGCGTGCACTACGGCGATGGGTGTGACCGCCGGGACACCGCGAGGAACCGCTTGCGCCCGCCGGGCAAGCAGAGCACGGCTCTTCGGGCCGGGTATCTCGGTCACGAGACTGATCACGCCGGGCATGGGAAGCCTCCTCTCACTGTACAATTGTACCGCGACTCGTCTCTCGTTCCCAATTCACGGCTCTGCAAGGAGAATCTCCCATGATCTCGGCTCTCGGGGGTTGTCCGGATGGGCGTTGGTGCTCGCGGTGGCGGCGTGTGGCGGCGGCGACCGGCCTCAGGCCGGGGGCGCCTCGGCGGCCGCCACCATAATCTTTCTGGTGTAGGTGGTGGTGATCGTGGTCTAGGCCAGGCTCATGCGGGACCCGGACCGCGCCTGATCGGCCGCCCGATCCCCCAAAAGTGCATAACCATGCAATCCACTTCCCGTGCCACCCCGTGAACCATATGCGAGCCAATAAGTTGCTCTGCTGTATGCAGATCCGGCCGCGTACCCCTGCCATTGGCAGTGTGACGGGGGGGCTAGCAAGGGGTAGGGGCGCAGGGCTACAATGGCAGAGTACCGACCTCCCCGGAGGTGGGTACGTTTGCATCCTCCGACAAAGCGGAGGGTCCACTCTCACAGCTGACCATCTCCTTGAGCTGTGAGCCCCCATCAGCGGCGGGGGCGAGGTCGCGCAGGCGACAGGGTTCGCCGACGTGGCCAGACCGAGTGCCGCGCCAACAATGAAACGAGGAGTTTGTGAAAGTCCTGGTGTTAGGTGCCGGCGCGGTGGGGACCGTGTCCGCCCTGAAATTCGCGCAGGAAGCGATGCTCGAGAAGCTCGTCATCGCCGACGCGGTGTCCGCCCGCGCTTCCCTTCTGGCGGACCGGCTCGATGATACCAGGGTATCGGCGCTTTGCCTTGACGCCGGCGATCGAGCGGCAGTTGCCCGTACCATCCGTCACACTGGCACCACCATTGTCCTGAACGCGGCGCTTCCTGCGACCAACCTCGCTGTGATGCGCGCCTGCCTGGAAGCGGGCGCTGATTACATCGATCTTGCAAGCGCAGGTACCGATGCGGACGGCATTCCGAAGATGGATGACCAGTTCGCCCTGGATGCCGGGTTCAAAGCGGCCGGCCGTCTTGCTCTGCTGGGCATGGGAGCGGACCCCGGCACCACTAACGTCTACGGCGCGTACGCGGCCAAACACCTGCTCGACGTCGTTACCGAGCTGCGAGTGCGGGACGGCGATAACTCCGTGTGCCTCGGGCACGACGGTTTTCTCGCCGCGTTCAGCCCCTGGGTCATGATCGACGAGTGTCTATGCAAGGCGGTGAGCTACCGCAACGGTCGCTACCATCTGGAGGAGCCGCTCACCGGACTCGAGGCATTCGACTTTCCCGAGCTAGGCGTGCTCAACTGCTATTACGTCGATCATGAGGAGTCCAGGACCCTACCGCGGTTCTTTCCTCAGACGCAGGTCGTCGATTTCAAGCTGTGCATGGATGACGTGACTGTGGAGACGCTCCGGGTCATGAAGCGCCTGGGACTCTCGAGGACGGACCAGGTCCGGGTGGGCAACCAGACGATCGCTCCGCGAGATCTGGTCGTATCCCTGCTCCCCGACCCCAAGGATCTGGCGGGCCGAATGCACGGCAAGACCTGCGTCGGGACCCTGGCCAAGGGACTCAAGAACGGGGAGCCGAAGGCGTTCTACATCTACAACGTGGCCGATCACGAGACGGTCTACGAAGAGCTGGGCGTGCAGGCCACGGCGTACCAGACCGGGATTCCGCCGGTCATTGCAGCATGCCTGATCGCTCGTGGTGTCTGGCGGGGAACCGGGGTGATGTCGCCCGAGCAGTTCAACCCGGACCCGTTCCTCGCCCGTATGGCTCGCGAGGGCATGCTGTGGCACGTGCGGGACGACACGGCACAAGTGGGAACGCCACGGGTGGCGACGCCGGCGCGGCCTTCACGGGAGACGGTTGCCGCCGCCTAGTACAAAGGCAAGGAAGTGCCACGAAGGCACGAACGGCGTCAAGCCATTCGTGCCCTTCGTGTTTTCATAGTAACTTCGCGTAATAGCCAGCAGAGCAAGGGACTCTTTCGAACGGTGGAGCAGCCCATGACCAGCACGGCCGCGGCCCGGGGCAAGGCCCTGAAGTCTCAGGTCGCCCGCTACCAGATGTACATCGACGGCAAGTTCGTCGACGCGCAGAATGGCAAGAGGTTCGATGTTTTCGATCCGGCTACCGAACGGGTCATTGCCACATGTCCTGCAGGTGACGCCAAAGATGTCGATCTGGCTGCCCAGGTTGCCAAAAAGGCCTTTTACGACGGGTGGAAGGCGGTGACCGCGCAGGAGCGGGGGCGCATCCTTCTCCGTCTGGCCGAGCGGATCCGCGCCCGCCGGACCGAGCTCGCGGAGCTGGAGACCCGAAACACCGGCAAACCGATCGCCGAATCCGAATACGACATGGACGATACCGCCACCTGCTTCGAGTACTACGGCGGTCTCGCCACCAAGATCAACGGTGAGGTGCTCCCCGTCCCCGCCGACGCGGTCGCCTTTGCCATGCGGGAGCCGATGGGCGTGGCCGGGCAGATCATCCCATGGAACTATCCGCTGATGATGGCGGCCTGGAAGATCGCGCCCGCGCTCGCGGCTGGGTGCGCCGTGGTCCTCAAGCCGGCGGAGCAAACGCCGCTCTCCATTCTGGAGCTGGCCAAGGACTTCGAGGCCGTGGGTCTGCCGCCCGGTGTGGTGAACATCGTCACCGGAGATGGACCGGGCGCCGGAGCACCTATTGTCGCCCATCCTGCCATCCGGAAGATCGCCTTCACCGGCAGCGCGGAGGTGGGTAAGACCATCATGCGCAACGCTGCCGACCAGTTGAAGCGGGTGTCGCTCGAGCTGGGGGGGAAGTCGCCCAACATCTTCTTCAGCGACGCCGACTTCGAGAACGCGGTGGACGGAGCCCTCTTCGGTACCTTCATCAATCAGGGCGAGGTCTGCTCGGCGGGGAGTCGCGTGCTGGTGCAGCGGGACATCTACAAGAAGTTCGTGGATGCCGCTGCCGCGAAAGCGAAAACGATCAAGCTCGGTCCCGGCATGGACCGCGAGAACAAGATGGGTCCTCTGGTGAGCGCCGAGCAGCGCGACCGGGTGGCCAACTATCTCCAGGTGGGGCGCGGAGAAGCGAAGGTGGCCGTGGGCGGAGGCAGGCCCAAGCAGCACGAAAAGGGCTGGTACATCGAGCCGACCATCTTCTACGACGTAGACAACTCAGCCCGGATTGCGCAGGAGGAGATCTTTGGTCCGGTGATGAGCGTTATCCCGTTCAAGGACGAAGCCGAAGCGATTCGGATTGCCAATGACACCCAATACGGACTGGCCGCCGCGGTTTGGACCCGGGACATCTTCAAGGCGTTCCGAGTAGTGAAGGCGCTGGAGGCGGGGATCGTCTGGGTCAACCACATGCAGCCGACCTTTGTCGAAGCACCCTGGGGCGGCTACAAGGCGTCCGGCTTTGGCCGGGAGCTGGGGCACTGGGGCGTCGAGGAGTATCTCGAGACCAAGCAGGTGTTCATCAACCTGGACGAGAAGCCGATCGGCTGGTATTAGAGAGGCTATTGGCTATGAGCTATGGGCTATGGGCGACACGGAGTAGCGCATAGCCCATAGCCCGCAGCGTTCACCTAGTTGCACTGGTGCAACGACGACCCGCCACTACCCCACGCAATTTTTCGCACACTCCCATCCATGTTGTTGCTCGACAATACGTTGGCCATGCCCCCTTCGGGCATGAAGCTCGCACTCCCGCCTGAGTTGGTGGAACTCCGCCAAGCAACTGTCTTCACCCAGATCACCATTTCCTAACCAAGGTTCTGTGAATCACATGAGCATCCCTGGCGTGCGGGCGGTGGAGCGGCATGAGGCAGAGGTACGAGTGATGCTCGCCTTTGCGATAGCTGGAGGCTGCATCGGCCTCGTGCTCGCGCTCTATCTGGCCTATCTGTTCCCCGGGATTCCTCGGTCAGTGCTGCTGGGCGAATGGGTCGGCGCTACCTGCTTCGCCGCCATCATCGCCCGCGCCATCCGGAAGAGCTCCCCATCGTTTACGACTCCGCGCGGGCGCCGGACGCTGGTCGTGGGGTCGGGGGAACGAGCGGAGCAGCTCCTGCGAGCGCACCGGGCCGAGGTGGATGCGCTGAATGTCGTAGGCCTGGTGGCTTTCAATGGTGCTGGATCCGGCCGGACTGTCCAGGGCGTCCGGGTGGTCGGCACCATAAACGACCTGCCGAGGGTGGCGCAGCAGCTGCGGGCGGAGTTCGCGATCATCGCTCTCGAGGCCCGAG
>DASYVW010000638.1:0-2503 GCA_035936675.1 Gemmatimonadales bacterium | reverse complement strand
CCTGCACGAACCGAATGCCCCGCGCCTTGAGATCATCACCGCTGATCGTAGTGACGGACGAGACCACCGCATCCGGCCTGGTCGGCAACTTGGTGGGCGTAACGATCAGCTCCGGCAATCGGGTCGTGTCCTGGGTCTCTTGCGCTGCGAGGGATGAGGCGCCCCCCGCCACGATTGCCATCGACCAGATCGCTGCTCCCAGCAGACGTGCTCTCATTGAGAACCCCCTAAGCTGGATGTTTCTTCTCCCGCCCGCAGCGGCACGACCTGGGGCGCGCCGTCATACCACTTCGTCACAGCAACCGGCCACTCGAATACGCGGGACAGGATTTCCCGACGAAGCACCTCGGCTGGAGTGCCGACAGCGACAACCGCGCCCCGGTCGAGCAGGATGATACGGTGAGCGAAACGGGCGGCGAGATTGAGATGATGAGTGATGACCAGGCCGGCGAGACCGCCATCCACCAGCTGCCGGAACAGCTCGAACAATTCCATCTCGTGACGGACGTCGAGCGAGGCGGTTGGCTCGTCCAGCACCAGCGCGCGAGGCTCCTGAGCCAGTGCCCGCGCGACGCGCACCCGCTTCCACTCGCCGCCCGAGAGTGAGTCAATCGATCGTTCGGCGAGGTCGAGGATGTCGCAGCGCTCGAGCGCTCGCTGCACGGCGGCCCGATCCTCGGGTCCCGGCGCCGCCACTGGTCCCAGGCGAGCATAGCGACCCAGCATGACGGTCTCCGCGACGCTGAGCGGAAAGACCGCCTCCTCCTGCTGGCCGACTACGCCCACTACCTGTGCGAGCAGCCGGCGGGGCCACTGACCGACCGGGCGGTCGTCGATCAGGACGCTACCCTCCTCGACCGGTACCAGCCCGAGCAGGGCGCGAACCAGCGTGGTTTTCCCGCTGCCGTTCGGTCCCACCACGGCGACCAGCTCCGAGCCCGCGACCTGGCAGCTGACCGCGTCCAGCGCCGCCGAGGCATGGCGCCGGTAGCGCACCGTGATCGCCTTCGCCTCGAGAATCATGCGAGCGTCCGTCTGAGGAGGAGGGCGAAAAGTGGAACTCCGATCAGCGCGGTGATGACCCCGACTGGGAGCTCCAGTGGCCGCACCGCGGTCCGCGAGACCACGTCGGCAAGCACCAGGAAGCAGCCGCCCATGAGGAAGACGAGGGGGAGGAGACTCCGATGCAGTGGGCGGAACAGCGTGCGCACCGCGTGGGGGACCACCAGTCCTACGAACCCGATGATGCCGCAGGTGGCAACGCTTGCCGCGGTGAGGAGGGCAGTACAGAGATAGACCAATCGCCGGATCCGGTCCACGTCGGCGCCGAGATGGTGAGCCGGCTCATCGCCGAGCGCGATCAAATCAAGGGAGCGGGCATGGTACAGGAGCAGCGCGAGCGGAATCGCGGCATAGGCGGTGAACACAGCGAGTGCCTGCCAGGAGGCGGTGCCGAACCCACCCAGGAGCCAGAGAAAGGCGTTCCGGACTCCCGGGGCATCGGAGAGCACCATGATCGCGCTCATCAGCGCGCCCGCAAACGAACCGACGACGACACCGGAGAGCAGCAGGACATGGGGGTCCAGTCGGCGACCCGACACCAGGCTCAGCCGATACACCAGGGCCACGGCACCAAGTGCTCCGGCAAAGGCGGCGACCGGCACCGCCCAGGCTCCCGCGGCGCGCGATGCGATCGCGATCACGGCACCGAGCCCGGCCCCGCTGGAGAGTCCCAGCAGATAAGGCTCGGCGAGCGGATTGCGGATCATTGCCTGGAGCGCGGCCCCGCAGATAGCCAGGCTGCCGCCGACCAGAAAAGCCAGGATAACTCTCGGGGCCCTGAGATCCCGCACGATGGCGGCAGCTCCCGCGTCTGCATGCCAGAGCCCGGCCCACACTTCCCGCAGCGGTAGCGGGACGGCGCCGGCGCTGAGCCCGAGCGTGAGGCAAGCGATCACGGTAGCGCCGAGCAGCGCCAGGCGTCCGCCGCTCATCGCCGAGCAGCCTCCATCCGCGCCGTCAGCTCCCGGATGGCCGCCGGGGCACGAGGGCTGGGCCGGTTGAACTCCGACCCGCTCACCCGCAGGAACCGGTGTTCTCGGATTGCCGGTACGACTTGCCACTCCGGCCGGGTAGCGAAGGCCGCGGGACCCTCGTTGGTGGTGAAGATGAGATCGGGGTCCCGCGCCGCCACCGCCTCGATGCTCACGACGCCGGACGATGCCGCCACGTCCGCGAAGAGGTTTTCGCCTCCGGCTCGCTCCACCAGCTCCTGCAGGAAGCTGCCTCGCCCGATGGTCATCGGAGGTTGTTCCCACACCAGGAGGAGTACCCGCGGACGGGGGCCGTTGGCGGGACGGGTGGCGGCCGCGAGCGCCGTGTCGAAGGCCGCAGCCACCGAATCCGCTCCGCGTTGGCGGCCCGTCAGGGTTCCCAGGACTCGGGCGACCCGATCGACGTCGCTGAGGGCATCGGTGTTCAGCCTGAGGGCCGGGATGCCGAG
>DASYVW010000637.1:0-4368 GCA_035936675.1 Gemmatimonadales bacterium | reverse complement strand
ACCGTTAGAGTGACCGCGGTGCCGATCCGCAGCAGACGCGCGTCGCTCTCGAACACGGCGAGGTCGACCCAGAGGCTGCTTCGGTCGGCGATGAGAAAGAGGTTGTCCCCGGCCTGCACCGCCTGGCCTTCAACGACCATCTTCTCGGCTATTTCCCCGCTGATCGGCGCCCGGAGCAGCAGCGTGCGCTGCGCCTTACCCGTGCTATCCACCAGCTGGATCTGGTCCTCCGGAATGTTCCACAGCGCCAGCCGGTGCCGCGCGGCCGTAACCAGCGATTGGTCGCCGAGCCGCTTCGCCGAGAGGTACTCCTCCTGGGCGCTCAAGAGTTCAGGGCCATAAAGCGCCAGAAGCGGGTCGCCCTTCCGAACCGGCTTGCCGGTGTAGTCGGCGTAGAGTCGCTCGACCCAGCCCATCACGCGGGCATTCACGTACTTTCTCCGGGGCTCGGCATAAGTAAGGGTGCCGACCGCGCGGGTCCCCTGCGCGATGGGCCGCATCGCCGCGCGGGCGAAGGTGATCCCGAGCCGCGATACTGCAGCTCGGTCCACTGCAACCCCGGCTGTATCGGTGCCCGCCCCTGCGCCAGCGGCACCCGCCATTCGCTCCGTTTCACTCATGCCTTGCATCCCTTTCATGCCGGGCAAGGCCTCCATCGCCTTTGCCCCGGCCTTGTCGCCGGTGTCACCACCTCCCTTGTGGCAGGCTGTTACCCCGACTGCGAGCGCCAAGGCAGCCAGACCAATCCACGCGCGACGGATCATGAGCCGCCCTCCGGGGTGACGAGCTGCTCGAGCATGACGAGATGAGTGAGATGATCTGCGGCGACCCGCGCGGCATCGAGCTGAGCGCGATAGAGGGCGTCTTCTGCTGCCAGCACGTTCAGGAACTCGATCCGGCCTACGCGGTAGCTCCGGAGGGTGGCGTCTACCGTCGCCTGTGATGCCGGCACCACCTGGGCCGTCAGCAGATGCAGCCGTACGGCCTCACCTTGGATTTGGGCCAACGCGGTTCGGATCTCTTCCCGGAGTGCGGCCTGCTCCTCGGCAAGTGCTGCCCGCGCCGCGTCGGCGTCGGCGCGAGCCGCGTCGGCCAGGCGGTGCTGCTTCCGGCCGGCATAGAGGGGGATGCGAAGGCCGATGAAAGCCGAGAAGAAGTCGGAGCCGAGCGGCCGCGCGCCGTACCTGGACACGATGGTAAAGTCGGGACGGCCACCCAGCCGCTCGACCCGAACGGACTGCTCTGCTGCCGTGATTGCAGCCTGCCGAGCCGCCAGGCGCGGATGCTGGGGCACAGAGTCCTTGGCGGATAGCTCGCCAGCCAGGGTTGCGCCCGATCGCGTGGAGAGACGCAGATCCTCCGGGATCGACTCGGGCCGAATCGGCTCCACATTGACTGAGTCAGCCCCGCCGGCATTCCGGAGCGCCTTGAGCCGGGCCCGGAGCTCGGCCTCCTCGGCCGTAAGGTCGGCCTCTTCGGTGTCCAGCCGGGCCAGCGCCACCCGGGCCTGAAGTGGATCGCTTTGCGGAGCGGTGGTCGAGGCATACCGAGCGGTGGAGATGTCCACTCCGGCCGCCAGAAGCTCGCGCTGCCGGGTGAGTGTCGCCCGCGCAGTGACCACGTAGCGAAGCCGGTAGTACAGCTCCGCTGTCCGCACCACGATTTCCCGGCGCTGGACTGCGACTTCAGCCCGGCTACCGCGAGCCTGGGCCCGGGCAACAGCGGTTCGGGCCCCGAGCGTTCCGGGCCAGGGGAATTCCTGCGACAGCTCCAGGTCGACTTCGGTAAAGTCGCTCTCGTGGAAGGCAAACCGTGGCAGAGTCAGATCCATGACGCCGGCGGAGAGCATCGGGTCGGGCAGTGCGCCGGCCGGCCGTACCCGGCTCGCCGCGGCGCGGGCCATGGCACGGCTTGCCTCGAGTGATGGATTCGCGGCCACAGCCTCGCCGGTGAGCCGTGCGAGGATGGTATCGGGCGGCGTTGTCTGGGCTCTCAGCTGGACCGGCGTTGCTCCAACCATGAGCGCCGCCACCACGCGGAGCAGATCCGTTCGAGGAGATGGGGTCATCGGGATCCTCGATCCGGAACGGTCATCTCTCTCACTAGAGCACGGAGCCTCGCCATCCGGCGTTTGTCTAAGCGCACAGTGGCAGAGCCGGCTTTCATCACCAGCTCAGGTTCGCGGGCCAGCGCTGCGAGCTCCGCAGGTGTGATGCGGAAGGAAAGCTCCTCCCGACGCCATCGATCAAAGAGGTGCACCGGCCGCTTGACGTACCCCGCGGCAGGAATCGTGGCGAGACGAGTCTTGCCGGTTTCGACTCGAAACTTCCGGGGATGAGCGAACGCCCACTGTCCCCTGGCGGGAGTCCAGCTCTCCAGCGAAAGCGCCACAAATGCCGGTGGTGTCTGGAGTGTCTTACCTGGAAAGGTGAAGGCAGCCATGAGCCAGGCTGTCGAGCCCAGACCGAATGATCGGGAGCTCGAGCTGAGCGCGGCCGCTACCCGCGTGCTGTCGGTAACCCGGTCATAGAGCCGACTCAGCGCATATGAGTTGTCGGCTCGCACCCGATCACGGAAGTCTTGAGCCAGGACCGTGGGCATGGCCGTTGGCGCCAGTGGGCCGACTACTGCCAGGCTCCCGGCGAGAGCGGCAGTGATAACTGTTGTAAGACATCGGGAATGCATCGTACGCCTCCCCCATTGCAAAGCATGTTGTCTGATCCCCGGCGGGTACCGCCGGAGGTAAGAACGCGGCTTGGACCTGTTCAGGCGCGTCGAGACCGGACCCGGCGCATATGCGCCTGGCCCATTACTCAGCTGTAGCTGGAATCAGACTTTGGGAGGGTGAAACGGTGGTGCGGAAAAGATATCAGCGGGGGTGTTGCTACCCGCAATTGCAGGCGCTGGATGCAGGGATGCGACCCGCACTAACTGCCCAGCAAATGCTGGCACGGCTAAAGATCCTGGGGCGCATGCGGCTGCCATCGGGCAGGGTTGGGAAGATACAGGCACTGTTTGCGTTACGCTGTGACCCGGCACTCTGCCGTGCTCCGGCATCTTGCACTCCTGCTGGGCTGGCTGCCGCACCAGACCCAAACAGGCGGCGGCCCCCAGCACAGGCTGGAGCTGGAAGACGAGCAGGACAGCGGCGAACAGTGACCTCATGGCTCGGAACACTACTTCCTCGGGATTCGGAACTCAAGCGGGGGAAGGCTATGGGCCAGAGTCACTGCAAGAAGAGCGCCCACGGACCTGCCAATGACCGCGAGAGCTTGCAAATGGAAGCATGAAGACGGAAGATTGATGGCGGTTCGATGTGGGCCTCCCGGTTGCGAGCGGCGGCCGGATCAGACTAACCTATTGGCGCCTGAAGTCGCTATCCTCAATTCCGGAGACGGTTCGATGTCTTGGCTCGTCCTTCTGTTTGCCTCACTCGGGGCGGCACTGATCCTCGGAGCCCTGACCTTCGTGTCTGCCCTCATCGGTGTCCTCGTCACCGCCATGATCGTCCTGATGTGCGGACCGCTCATCGACCGTTACCTGGCCAGGCGCAATCGCCGCTCTGTAGGCCAGTAGCCGCTTACTCGGCGACCTCGCCCTCCGGCGTGGTGGCGGACCGCAAAGCAGCGTCATAGTTCATCTTGAGGCTGCCCTGCATCTCCCGCAGTCCCCTCACCTTGAGTGGCAGTCCCCCGCTTCCTCGGACCAGCATCCCCATCCGACCAGCGGTGTCGGCCAGACCACCCAGGCTGAGCGCGGCGGCGTTGCCCTTGATGTCGTCGAGGAGCCGGCCCAGTCCGCGGAGGATGGCCTCGTCTACCCGGGCACTCGCCATCTGCTCTACCAGGCTATAAATCCGCTGGAGCTTCGGCACCAAGAGCTCGAGATAAGCCACCTGGGCTTGCTGGCGACTGGAAAGTTTTGAGACCATCGTTCAGTGGTTGAGGGCAGGCAGAATCTAACGCATTCGCCACTCCCCGCGGTGTCTCAGGCTGAATCCTGGGCCGGGTCCATCCGTAGTAAGAAGACGCTTCTCTGATATGGGCCTGACTCGAGCCGCCACGTACTGTGGATCGGGCTGTCGATTCCGGCGTCTCCTGAACGACGAAGAGTCATAGAGAGTGAATCAATGAAAATCTCGGATCTTTCGATTCGACGGCCGGTGCTGGCCAGCATGCTCAGTGCAGCCCTCGTGCTGTTCGGGGTCCTTGGGTACACCCGCCTGTCGGTTCGGGAGTTTCCCGACGTGGATCCGCCCATCGTCTCGGTGACTACGGAGCTGCCCGGGGCAAATCCCCAGGTCGTCGAATCCGCGGTGACCGACATCCTCGAGGAGGAGCTGAGCACGATCGAGGGGCTCAGGACCCT
>DASYVW010000636.1:0-3201 GCA_035936675.1 Gemmatimonadales bacterium | reverse complement strand
TCCCCGGGAAGGGCCATGGTCCAGGTCGCCGGTCAAGGCGAGTGCCTGGACATCGCGGTCTTCCGCCGAGAGGCGCACAGGGAAGGGCGACTTCGGCAGCTTATGGAGCGCTATACGCAAGCATTCATGACACAAGTCTCGCAGACCACCGCTTGTAATCGCGCGCATTCGGTCGAGCAGCGTCTCGCGCGCTGGCTTCTGATCGTCCGTGATCGCGTGAATCGGAACGAGTTTCCGCTCACCCACGAGTTTTTGGGGCAAATGCTCGGCGTGAGGCGAGCCACTGTGACCGAGGCCGCTGCGGCACTCCAGCGAGTGAAGCTGATCAGCTATCACCGCGGGGTGATTACGATCCGGGATGGACGGGGCTTGGAACGAGCGGCCTGCGAGTGCTATGGCCTCGTCCGCCAAGAGTTCGAGCGGCTCCTCGGGATTCAGTCGGGGTGAACACCCGAATCTTGGCTATGGGGCACTGGGGGTGCCGGAGGGCAGCATTATCGCGACTGCGAAGAGCGATGCGATCACGACGACGAATCCGGAGGAGATAGAGGGACTCGAGTGGTGCCCCTGGTGCCAGGCGCAGGATGAGATCGACAAAGGCAACCTCGGGAGGGGCGTCAGATGAAGACAGTGCGTAGACCTTACCTGGTGCAACTTAAGGCTGAGTTTGCGGGTCCCTACGAAGGCAAGCTGCAGGTAGGTCGGGAATATCAGGCGCTATTCTCGCTCCACAACCCCCAAATGATGGAGATCGTAGGCACGGAAGTGACTCATGCAGAAAAACGGCATTTCACAATAAGGGCTCCTGCTTAGGCTCAGCACACGAGGCATAGTGACTGCGCGCCGGACAGCCAAGCGGATCCGCCGCGAGCAAGCTCGAAGACAAGACCTTGCGGCAGCTCGAGTGAGCTGGAGTCGCTGGGGCACCCCGCTATTCAACGCCATGCTGAACGCCAAGACAGGTAATGGGTCAAAATGGCCCAATGTCTTGCTAACTAGGCTGCCGCATTCCTAGCTTGGGTCGCCTTCGCGGCCCGGCCCCGACTGGGACCTCGTGCCGCCCTCTAAGCTATTTCTCACGTTCTGGAGGTGAACCCGTGTCCAAGCCTCTCGCACTCACGGCGGCCCTGCTGCTCCTGGCCGGCTGTAACGCGAGCAACCCGACCGCGCCAACCACTACGGCGGCACCGTCGTTCGACCAGAGTACAACGGGTTGCCCGACGGCCCTCACGCACACCGCGGGAACTGCCGGTGCGGCCCATGTGGCCGTCGTCTGCGGAGACTAGTGGAAGGATCTTGCTGTACGAAGGGGCGACGGTGTAATGCACCGTCGCCCCTTCTGCATCCCGAACGCCAAGGCAAGAGTCAGGGAAGGATAGATGACGAAACGTCAGCGCGAGATCCTCGAGCGGATCGAGCGAGGTGAGACCTCTGAGGGCAACAACGATGTCCACGACCCCGCAGAGGGCCAGCGATTCGACGCCTTCGTGGAGGAGCTTCAGGGACTCGAGCTGTACGGTTGGATTGAGTTGCATCTCCAGAAGAACTACATGACGCATCAAGGCGAGTGGTTCAAGGCAAGCTACAAGTTGACTGAGGAAGGCCGGGACTCGCTGGCACACGAGCGGGGTAGGGGTGAAACCCTGGACGGCTGAGTTGGTGGGTCCAGACTGAGGGCCACACCGTTTCACCCGCTATCCGCACCTGGTATCACGCTGTAGCTTCAGGTATCCCACTTCGCTCAAGCCCAACCCCCAGAACCAGCCAAGAGGCCCGACCGAAGAGGGGAACCAAGGAGGGCTGCAATGAAACGATGGCTGCCGCTCGTCGTGGTGGGCGGGATCGCCGCTGCGGCGTGCACTGACACCCAGATGCCGACGCAACCACCCAGTCCGACAGCACCCGAGCTACTGCAGGTGCAGGGTAAATCCCACATCCACATCATGCTCCGCAAGCCTAATCCTCCGGCGAGCGCAGCGGCGGGGCGGGGCCATGGTACCGGGATCTTCTATCACGGCGGACCGATCCTGTACGCCACGAACGTCGCTGCGATCTACTGGGCCACGTCGCCGATTTATGCCGGAGGGCCCCCGGCGGGTACAACGGGCACCGGCGCACAGGACGGCTCACTCGTGGGTTTCTTCCTCCGCAACCTCGGGGGCTCACCATACTTCAACATCAACACCACCTATTACGACGGCACCGGCACTCCTGTGCAGAACAGCGTCACCTACACCCAGTTCTGGGCCGATGCGAACGGGCCGAGCGGTACGGTGTCGGACGCTCAGGTGCAGCAGGAGATCTTGACCGGGTTCACGAGCGGCACGCTGACGTATGATGCATCGACGCTCTACGCCGTGTTCAGTGGCCCCGGGGTTAACCTGGGTGGTGGTTTCGGGACGCAGTACTGCGCCTATCACGGCCATTTCAGCAGCACGAGTGGTGATGTGAAGTACGCGGTGATGCCCTATGACTGGGATGATCCAGCGGGATGCTCGGCGATCGCGGGGGTGGGGCCTAACGGCGACCCGGCGGCGGACACCGAGGTCAACACGTTGGCGCACGAGACCGAAGAGACGACGACCGATGCGGATCTAAACGCTTGGTACGACCGTCGCGGGTACGAGAACGCGGATAAGTGCGCCTGGACCTTCGGCGCAACGTACACGACGACGAACGGCTCGACCGCGAACATGAATCTTAGGGGAAAGGACTTCCTGATTCAGCGCAACTGGGTAAACGCCGGTAGCGGCGGCTGCCTGGTGCACTTCCCGTAAGCGCCCCGCCCACCACTGAGTCACGAGCCCCCTCTCCACAGAGGGGGCTCGCGTTTGCGAAGCGATTGGCCTTACGAGAGCTTTGATGATAGCAGAGGGGGACACGCGCCGAGCCGTAGCCCTACTACTGCAAGACGAGGAGTGAGGTTAGTCCGAAGATGAGTTACCGGTCACAGCGGCCGATCCCGAGTTTTGGGCACCGAGACAATCCGTGAGTCAGTTCGCCGGCCGAGAAGCCCGGCTCAAGCCCGAGTTCGGGCACCTGTATCCGCCCCTTGAGGCAGGCCGCTGGGAGCCCGCCGGGGTGATGGCGGACCGCATCGTCGCCTGGTTGCTGCGCCAGCCGAACAGGAGCGGGTACCTGGCCCCCAACCGCGTGCTCCAGGCCGACCACTTCGAGTTTCGGGGCAGCACTGGGCGGACC
>DASYVW010000635.1:0-2901 GCA_035936675.1 Gemmatimonadales bacterium | reverse complement strand
ACGCTCCACGCCGACGGCGGTGAGGCCGTCCAGTGTCAGGGTCAGATTGGGGAAGTGCCGGAAGAAGCTGAGGCCGATGTCGCTCCAGTCTACCCGAGCGTTGACGTTCTGGTTCACCGCGGTCTTGACCCGCTGGGCGATCCGGTCCCGAAAGAGGAGGGGAAGGACCAGGAGGAGCACCAACAGCAGTGCGATCACCCCGCAGAGGATGGTCAGGAGCCGTTTCATGTAAGGAAGGTAAAACGGTAAGGCGGTAAAGCCTGCCCTGAGCGCAGCGAAGGGGCGGTAAGGCGGTAGGGCGGTCGGGCGGTCAGGCGGTCGGACGTTAAGAGTCATTGCGAGGGAGCCCTTCGACTGCGCTCAGGGCAGGCTCCGCGACCGAAGCAATCCAGTGGGCTCCGCGAGCCCGCCGCGGGATTGCCGCGGGCGCCAAGCGCCCTCGCAATGACTACGGAGCCGGTCGGGCTCACGGAGCATCCGCGGTCCAGCGGACCGCGCCAAACAAAGAGCCCGGCCCGTGAGGGCCGGGTGGGCCGCAAGCCCATATGAATCATCCATGCCCGCCCGGAGGGGCGGACGGCCACGTCCGCCGGAGGGCGGGCGTTGTTCCGAACGGCGACGAACGAATGACGCGACCATCCCGACGAATCCATTACGCCCGCACACGCGGGCCGATACGCCCGCATACGCGGGCCGACCATGATCGATTGGGCGTCGACGCCCACCCGGCCCTTACGGGCCGGGCTCTTGAATTGGCGCGGTTCTCCGAACCGCGGACACTCCGAGCGCCGAGTAGCGCCGCTATCCTGGCTAACCGGCCGTTACCGCTCACCGCTTACCGCTTACCGCTCACCTCTCACCTCTCACCTCTCACCTCTCACCATCTAACCGACAGGCAGCTGAGTCCACCATCCATCTTCCGGTACTCCGACATGTCAATCGCGGCGACGTCATGGCCCAAGCCGCGCAGTAGCGCCGCGGTCTTCGGAAACCCTCGAGCGACCAGCACCGTATCGTTGACCCTGATGCAGTTGGCCGCGTACTCCTCGCCCTTCGGCACCTCCACCACCTCCCATCCGCGGAGCGACTCGTGTCCGGCGACCCCGCCGACCGCGAGCAGACGCCGCCCGCCCAGCCAGGCGAGCCCGGTCTTGAGGTGCAGCAGGCCGGGCACTCCTCGGAGGTCGATCGTGCTCGACCCGAAGCCATGTGCCGCCAGCCACGTCGCGAGTTGGGCGGCGCCCTCCGCGTTGGTGCGGTCGGAGACACGGATGAAGAAATGCTCACCCGCCTCGCACACGTCGCCCCCGTCCACGGTGCCGGGGGCGGTGATCCGGTCCAGGTCGGGGAACCACCGGCCGAGCGCCGCGCCGAGTGCTGTCACCTCTCCTGCGCGGCTGGGTGCACCGGGACGAGTGAGGATCGCGCCCCGGCCGGTGACGATGGCGGCATCCTCGACGAAGGTGGAGTCGGGGAAGCTGGGATCGGCCGGGAGCCTGACGAGCGAGAGCCCCAGGCGCTCCAGTGTCCGGCAGTAGGCCTCGTGCTGCTCCAGTGCGAGCGCCAGGTCGGGGGGCCCGAGACCGGATGACGTGATCCCGGCGGCGAAGCTGGCGGCGGGGGGACGGACGATGGCGCGGGTGAAGGGCATGGCTATGGGCTATGGGCTATGGGCTATTGGCTATTAGCTATTGGCTATTGGCCTAGGACGGAGTCATTGCGAGGCACCTGTGCCGAAGCAATCCGGCGGGTGGCCACTGGATTGCTTCGGGCGCAAGCGCCCTCGCAATGACTACCTACCGCCGCACTTCCCGTCTCGCTACGACGGTGCGGTACGCCGGATAGCTGAGCGCCAGCAGCAGCAGCGATTTCCAGCTGTTGCTCCAGTCGCTGACCAGCGACCCGACGAGAAACGCCAGGGAGCCCAGCAGCGCCAGTCCGGTAGTGAAGGGAAACCCCGGCACCCGCCATGGCCTCGGCGTCTCGGGCTCTTTCCGCCGAAGCGCGAACACGCTCAGAAACGACAGCGTGTAGTTGACCACGAAGAAGAACGCGCACAGCGCGAGCACGGTGGCGACCGTGCCCGAGACGATGAATCCGGCCGCCACCCCGATGCTGGTCCAGTGTGCCACGGTCGGGGTCCCGCCCGGGTTGACCGTCTGCAGGGCCTCGGGGAGCAGCCGGTCCCGGCTCATGGCCAGCAGGATCCTGGGTGCCATCAGGGCGATGCCGTTCATGCCGCTCAGGATGGAGATCAGCACCAGCAGCCGGATCACCAGGTCGCCCCGGTCCCCGAAGAGCAGCTTGCCCGCGCTCGCGGCCACGAAGGGATCGCCCGCCATCCGGCTGATGCCGAGGACCCGCAGGAAGGCGACGTTGACCAGCACATAGATCAGGATGACGAGGAGGACGCCCAGCACCATCGCGCGCGGGATGCCGCGGCCGGGGTCCCGGGTCTCCTCGCCGAAGTAGAGCGGCCCGTTCCAGCCGTCGTAGGTGTAGATCACCGCCTGGAGGGCGAGCACCATGGCAGTTATCAACGCGAAGCTCGAGGGAGCCGCGCCAGCCCTGGCCGACGAGGCCGTCTCAGCGGGTACGGGGAGGAGCAGGCAGGCGGCGATCAGGCTGCCGAACGCCAGCGCCTTGGCTGCGGTGAGGATCTGCTGCGAGAGGTCGCCGATCCGGATGCCGCGCCAGAGCAGCAGGCCGAAGAGGAGTACCAGGCCGACGCCGGCGAATACCCGCCGCCCGGCCAGCGCGGGCACCAGCGGCTCGAGATACTCGGTGAAGACCATTCCGCCGAGTGCAAGTGTAGCGCAGAGCGAGAACCAGTCGCTCCAGCCCACGACAAACCCCGAGTACCTGCCGAGGCCCCGGCTCACGAATACGTACTGGCCGCCG
>DASYVW010000634.1:0-4182 GCA_035936675.1 Gemmatimonadales bacterium | reverse complement strand
CTACAAGTACAACATGTCCGTCATCGGCAGGTACGATCAGATCGGCCAGTTCATGGCCGATGTAGCCAGCCTGCAGCGGATCATCGTGCCGTACGATCTGACGATCGCGGTCGCCAACAGCCAGGCGGCCAAGGTGCTCGGTGACACCACCGGAGCGCTGCTCGAAGCCAAGTTCCAGATTCGCACCTACGTGAAGTCTCCCAACTCGGAAGGAGAGGCCAGTGGCACGTAATGCCTACGGGTTCGCTCTCCTAGTCACGCTCGCGCTGGCTGGGTGCTCTGCTTTCTCCAATAAGAAAGAGGAGCAGGCGGCCAAGGCGGACCAGGCCAAGCTGGCCACGATCCGCGCCCGCACCGATAGCCTGCGCAAGGCCCGGCATCTGGCCGATTCACTGGCCCAGGTTCGCCAGGTTGCGTGCGTAGACTCGGTCCGCATCGAGCTGGGGAAAGCCGCGGCCTTCAAGCCGAAGACAAAGTCGAGAAGGAAGAAGCCAAAGACCGCCGCGCCATCGGAAGAGATGATTCTGACTCAGGCCCAGTCGGTCTGCGGCCAGGAGGCGATGGCCCCGCAGACCACCGTTGCCGCAGCTCAGCCGGCGGGCAGAGACACCGCCCACGCCGCGGTTGCCGCAGACAGCATGAAGCAGGTTGCTGCGAAAGCGGCTCCGGCGCAGCCCGAGGCCGTGGTGGCCTCGAACGACTCGGTGGTGTGGGCCGACTCGGTGCGGAAGGCCAAGGAGATCGAGATGTCTCGAGAGACCTTCTCCTACGGCGGTGCCGCCCGGGACCCGTTCAACTCCCTGTTCAACATGGCCAAGAACGGGCCTGAGCTGGCCGATCTCCAGCTGGTGGGGATCTATCAGAATCTACGGACGCCGTCGAGCAGCGTGGCGGTATTCCGGGAGAAGGGGGGCGGCAAGCGGCACAAGCTTCGGGCAGGCGACCAGGTCGGCCGCTCACGCCTGGTGCAGATTCGTGACCGTGACGTGGTGTTCATGATCGAGGACTTCGGCTTTGAACGGCAAGAAACCCTTTCGCTCCGGAAGCAGGAGGACGTAATCCAATGACCCGACTGTCTGGCCTAATGCTCGCCACCTTCGCGATCTTCGGAGTGACCTCCGCGGGACGCGCCGATGGTCCCGCGAGCGGCGAGGTCACGGGCGTCAGCGTCCAGCCATCTCCCGGACGCGCTGACGTCATCATCAACGTGCGTGGTGCGGTGGAAGTGCGCGACTTCATGCTTGAACGGCCCGACCGGCTGGTGCTGGACGTGGTCGGTGCCCGGCTCAAGGGCAACTCCGGAAATCTGTACGACGGGGTCAAGCGCGGAGGCGTGCTCAACGTGCGCTACTCTCAGTTCCAGCACGACGTAGTCCGTATCGTGATGGAGCTGGATGGTGCCAAGGACTACCACCTCGAGCGCGTCGCCGACGCCATCCGGGTGTCGTTCGGCACCGATCAGAGCTTCCTGGCCTGGTCGTCCAACGATCCGACCGAAGCTCCGGTACCCGCCGCCAAGCCGCGGCGCGAGCCCGAAGTCAAGCTCAGCGCCAACGAAAAGCAGCTGACGCGCGCCCCGATGGAAGAGCCGCGGATCACCGTCGTGTGGGACCGCGCCAACATCGCCGACGTAGTCGCCGGGTTCGCCGCGTTCAGCGGACGGACCATCATTCTGGGCAAGGACGTCAAGGGCGAAGTCAACGCCGAGATCCGGAATCAGCCATGGCCCCAGGCGTTCCAGGCCATCCTGGCCAGCCAGGGCCTGTCCGCCCAGGAAATGCCGGGCGGGATCATCCGGGTCGATGCGCCCGCTGCACTCGCGGTGCTGGACTCGCTCGAGCCGCTGGAGACCGCCGTCGTGCGGATCAACTACGGCAAGGCGAAGGATATGACCAAGAGCATCGAAGGCAGCCTGACCAAGGGTCGGGGCAAGGTCATCGCCGACGACAACTCGAACTCACTCATCCTGACGGACACCCGGAGCCGGCTCGGCAATCTGACCGACTTCGTGCGCGGCCTCGACATCCGGACGCCCCAGGTGTCGATCAAGGCCAAGATCGTGTTCGTGGACCGGACCGACATCGAGCAGCTCGGGCTCAAGTATGACCTGGGCAACAACAGCCAGTTCTTCAACACCCTGGCGCAGCGGACCAACCCGACCACCGGAACGTCCTTTGCCAAGGACGTGAACGTCATAGATCTGGGCGGCAACTCGGTATCGGCCGTCGGTAATGCGAGCGGCACCATCGTCGGCTCGGCGCTCGACCTGATCTTCTCGACCGCGCTGGGCGGGTTCAAACTGACCACCTTCCTGAGCGCGCTCGAGCGGCAAGATCTCTCGGATATCCAGGCCGAGCCGGTCATCACCACACTCGACAACCGGAAGGCCGATATTCTCGTCGGTGAGGAGACCCCGGTGCGCGTGATCGACGCCGGTACTGGCGGAGCTGCCGCCACGTCCAACGTACAGTTCAAGGAGACCGGTATCCGGTTGACCGTAACACCGCACGTGACCAGCAATCGCCAGATATCCATGGAGCTGCACACGGAACGGTCGTCGCTGCAGGAGCTCGCAGCCGCCGACCTCGGCTTCATCTTCCAGACCCAGAAGGCTGATAACCAGCTCCTGGTCAACGACGGCGAGACCGCAGTCATCGGCGGCCTCACGGTGACGGAAGTGAAGAACACCCGGTCCGGCATTCCGCTGCTCTCCGGTCTTCCGATCATCGGCAAGCTGTTCAGCTTCAGCTCGAGCCAGGAAAACCGGCGTGACCTGATCATCCTGGTCACTCCCCGGATCATCGACGACGGCATCACGCCTGAGTGATGACATAGGTTTAAGTCTTTCCGAAAAAGAATGAGCCCGGCGCAAGCCGGGCTCGTTCGTTAGAATCAGGGCTGTGGCGGACCTCCTTCAAAGGGACCGATCATGCTCCGATTCTCTACCGCAGGCGAATCGCACGGTAAGGCCCTCGTCACCATCGTCGAAGGGCTGCCCGCAGGTCTCCCGGTCTCGGCGGAGTGGGTGGATCGCGAGCTCGCCCGCCGGATGCTCGGGTACGGCCGCGGGGCGCGGATGAAGATCGAGCGCGACCGCATCGAATGGCTCTCCGGGCTCCGGGCCGGCGAGACGCTCGGCTCGCCGATCGCCATGCTGATTCAAAATCGCGACTGGGCCAACTGGGAAGACGTGATGGCCTACGAGGCGTCCCAGAACGTCGGAGAGCTGCGCCGCCGCCGGGTAACCCGCCCTCGGCCGGGCCACGCCGATCTGGCCGGAGTGCTGAAGTACGACCGGATCGATGCCCGGGACATCCTCGAGCGGGCGAGCGCGCGGGAGACCACGGCCAGAGTCGCTGCCGGCGCATTGGCCAAGCGGCTGCTCGACGAATTCGGGGTGGAGGTGGGAAGCCACGTGCTCTCGATGGGTGGCGTTCGCGCCGCACCCGCCGACCTGCCGGTCCCCCTGAACGAAGCGTCCGATCGCTCCGAGGTGCGGGTGCTGGATCCGGCCGCCGAGGCCGCGATCATCCGGCGGATCGATGCCGCCAAGAAGGCCGGCGATACCCTCGGAGGTGAAGTCGAGGTCGTGGCCCGCGGGGTCGTCGTCGGGCTGGGCAGCCACGTGAGCTGGGACCGGAAGCTGGATGGCCGGCTGGCCGGAATGCTGATGTCGATCCCGGCGGTGAAGGGGGTCGAGATCGGTATGGGTTTCGAGGCGGCCCGGCGGCCGGGGTCCGAGGTCCATGATCCGATTCAAGGCGGGGCGGATGCCCTCTGGGCGGGTGGGCAGCGGGGCAGCGGGGCGGGGAGCGATACCCGCGGTGGATACCGCCGACCTACCAATAATGCCGGCGGACTCGAGGGCGGCATGACCACCGGGGAACCGGTGGTTGTTAAGGTAGCGATGAAGCCCATCGCGACGCTGATGTCGCCGTTGGCCACGGTGGATCTCGACTCGGGGGAGCCCGCCAAGGCGGTCAGCGAGCGCTCCGACATCACCGCCGTGCCCGCCATGGGTGTCATCGCCGAGGCGCTGGTGGCAATCGCCCTGGCCGATGCGATGCTGGAGAAGTTCGGCGGCGACTCGCTCCGCGAGATGCGCCGCAACTACGAGGGGTACGTGGCGGCGCTCGGCTCCCGCTGGGCGGCGCTGCGCCGGGCCACCGAGGGCTGATGCCC
>DASYVW010000633.1:0-5509 GCA_035936675.1 Gemmatimonadales bacterium | reverse complement strand
CAGGCCTGCTCAAGGACCACCATGTCAACCACAACCCCGCTCCCCGAACGACTGCGGTTCGCGGAGTTCACACTGGACCGGTTGCCCAACGGGCGGTGTCGCGCTCGCGTGGGTTTGACGTGGCGCGATTCAGAGCAGTTTACCGGCGAGGGAGAAGGGCTGGCGTCCCAGGCAGGTGAGCTGCGTTGTGCCGCTCAGGCCTGCGTTGTGGCCCTGGGGCAAGCAATGCAGGGGGGCATGAGCTTCGAGCTGCTCGGTGTCAAGGCGGTGCGCGCCTTCGATTCCACGGTGGTGATCGTATCCCTGGCGGTGCACGGCGAAGGCAACGGACAACGAGTGGTGGGGTCGTACCTGACCGAGAACGACACGGCGCGCGGCGCTGCCCTGGCGGTTCTCAACGCGACGAACCGGATCCTCGGCAATCGCCTGTTCATGCGATAAAATCCGCCCAGCAACCCTCCGCTCTCCCCCTTCAGTTCGCCTCTGGTTCCTGCGGTTTGCAGGTGGGGGCGGTGGTCGTCCTATGACCCAAGCCGAAACTTTACCGAAGGTAATGCCTATGCTTCGGATCTTGACAGCTCTTACGCTCCTCGTCCTCGCCGGATGCGGCGGTTCCCGCAGCACCGTCCCCACAGGGCCGGGGCCAGCGGGATCACCGCTGACCAACATGGATCGGCCTTCCCGCCGCGCGACAGACTCCCTTTCCGATCAGCTCGATCTTCCGTCTGCGCCGGTGATGGACTCGGCACTCGTCGCGGCTGATTTTGCGGCGGAGGGGCGTCTGGCGGCCGATTCGGCAGCGGACGAGGCCGTGCTCGAGGAGCTGGCGACGGCGCATCCGGAAGGCAACGAGTTAGACAGTAGTGGGGACGTGGCCGCAGAAGGCGGCGCCGAGGCGCTCGCCGATGCGGTGACCTGGGACATCGATGTCGCGACCTACAACAGCCACGACCGGGTGCGGTACTATCTCGATTTCTTTCAGACCCGCGGCCGTGAGCGGATGAGCATCTGGCTCACCAGAATGCCGCGATACGAGGCCATGATCCGCGAGCGACTCCAGCGGGAGAATCTCCCGGGCGATCTGGTCTACCTCGCATTGATTGAGAGCGGTTTCTCCAACACCGCCACCAGCCGGGCCAAGGCGGTCGGGATGTGGCAGTTCATGAAGGGCACCGCCCGCGGCTACCAGCTACGGGTAGACTCCTGGGTGGACGAGCGGCGGGACCCGTTTCGAGCAACGGACGCCGCGGCGCGCCACCTGCGCGATCTCAACCGCCGCTTCGGCTCTTTCTATCTTGCCGCGGCGGCGTACAACGCCGGCTCGGGCAAGGTGTCGCGGGGTCTGGTCCGGCTTCCCGACGAAGAGAGCGATTCAGTCAACTCCGACGCCACCTTCTTCCGGCTGTACGACACCAAGTGGCTCCGTCGCGAGACCAAAGACTACGTCCCAAAGCTGATCGCTGCCGCGATGATCGCGAAGCAGCCCCGCCGGTATGGCTTCAATCCTGGCCGGGCCGAGCCGGCGGCGTACGACTCCATCGTGGTGCCCGACATGACCGGGCTCGACGTCATCGCGGGTCTGGCCGACACCACCGTGGCGGCCATCCGCGAGCTGAATCCGCAGTACCTGAGGCTCACCACGCCACCGGGCACGCGGTCGCTCCTGCGGCTTCCGCCGGGGCGCGGCGCGGCCACCGTCGCAGCATACGCCGAGCTGCCACCGCGGCGGCGGGTGACCTTCATCGAGCATTTCGTCGCACGGGGAGAGACGCTGGGTGGTATCGCGCTGCGCTACCGGGTGAGCCAGGCGATGCTCGCCGCGGCCAACCCGAGGGTGAACAGCAGAAGGCTCCGGATCAACCAGAGAATCGTGGTGCCCACCGGTGGCGCGCTCTCCACCTCGGTCGCACGGCGAATGGCGGATCCGGTCGTGGCGGCCGGCACGAGCACGGGGGCGTTTCACCGGGTGCGGCGGGGCGAGACGCTCTCGGAGATCGCCGACGAGTACGGCGTCACCCAACGCGAGCTGCGGCTCTGGAACGTGCTCGACAGCCGTGGCCGGATTCGGGCCGGGCAGCGGCTCAGGGTCGTATCGCCCGACGCGCCACGCAGAGTCGTCCCCCCGGCTCAACCGGTGGAGCGCTCCGGCGAGCGGACGCACCTCGTGCGGCGGGGGGATACGCTGAAGAGCCTGGCGAAACGCTACGGCGTTTCGATCCAGGCTCTCAGAGAAGCAAATAGATTAGGCGAGCGCGAGCCCTTGAAAACGGGCATCGCGCTGAAGATTCCCGGCTAGCGCGCCTCGGCCGACCCGATCGGACGGTAACCCTTGAGCACCGCGTCGGAATAGCCGTTCGCGGGATTGCCGCCTTGGGCCAGAATCTGGTCCACCCGCGCGGGCCCCCGATTGTACGCCAGCAGGGCCAGGTGTACGTCGTAGTTGAAGCGGGCCAGCAGCTCGTTCAGGAAACGAAATCCCAGGCGCAGGTTGGTGTCCCGGTCGTACAGGTCCTTCTGGGTGATGCCCGGCTGATAGAACTTGGCCGTTGCCAGCTGGAGCTGGGTATAGCCGAATGCCTGCATCGGGCTCTTGGCCTTCCGATTGAACTGGCTCTCGATCTTCACCAGTTGGTATCCCAGTGAAGGATCGATCCCCTCACTCAATGCGATATCATAGATCGCCCCCGACAAGTCGGCGGGGATCTGGTAACGGCTCGAGTTGTCCAGGATGGCGGTGGCCCGCTCCATCTGGAGCTTGATGACTGCCGTTTCGCCCTTGGCGGCGTCGAGCTGCTCGCTGAGGCTGCCCATCTGGCGAGCCACGATGCTGACGTCCGGCACCGCGGCCTGATCGGTGGCGCGGACGCGCTTGTTCCACGCGCCGAGCGCGCCGATGGACACGGCCAGGAGCAGCAACGCACCGACCCGGAGGAGAATTCGCTCCGCCGTCCATGGCTTCGGTTCACCGTAATCGATGGGTCTCGCCACGCGCCAACCCCTTTCTATTGTGAGAGGCCGTCCGCCTATGACTCGGACCGGCGCCAATCTCCTCGGGTGCCGCCGCTCTTGCTGACCAGTCGAACGTCTTCGATGACCATCCCGCGATCCACTGCCTTGACCATGTCGTACACCGTAAGGCACGCGACCGCGACCGCGGTGAGCGCCTCCATCTCCACCCCCGTACGCCCGGTGGCCTTCGCCAGCGCGGTGATGCGCACGCCGGGCAGCTCGGGCTCGAGCCGCGCCTCGACCTGGACCAGGTCCAGATTGAGTGGGTGACAGAGCGGGACCAGCTCACCCGTCCGCTTCGCTGCCATGGTGCCCGCCACCTCAGCCACCCCGAGCACATCCCCCTTGGCGAGCCCCTGCGCGGCCACCAGCTCGAACGCCTCTCGCGACATCCGCACCGCACCCTCGGCAGAGGCCGTCCGCTCCGACACCGGCTTATCGCCCACATCCACCATGCGGGCTCGGCCCTGCTCGTCCAGGTGGGTCAGCTTCACAGGATTTCCGCCAGGTCCTCGCCCAGCACGGCCAGGAGGATCTGGGGGTTCACGTTTCCCCACGCCGCATCCCTCGCCTCCGCCACGTGCTCCATCGCCTTCAGCAACCGGTCGGGGTGGCCGTAGCCACGGAGTGCTCGAGGCACGGGCCGGCGCGGCGTCTGTCCCAGCGTTTCTCGTGCGGCCTCGCTCAGCGTCTCCGCGAGCGCATCGAGCATGGCGGTGAAGTCTCCCCGGGCGGACCACGGGGCCTGCTTCAGGGCCTGCTCAAAACTGGGGCCGGGACCGGCCATGACGGCCTCCAGCAACCGCTCTGCTGCATGCTGGGCCTTCCCGCTTTCGTCTCCAACCGCCAGCGCCCGGCCGATCGAACCTTCTGCCGCTGCGACCCGCTGGTCGAGCTCGGCCGCCGAGGGAGCAGGCCGCAGATGGGCCGCGAGGAACCCGCGCACATCAGCGTCCGCTATGCCGCCTACCCGTAGGAGGACGGCCCGGGACCGAATCGTGGGAAGCAACCGCTGCGCGTCAACGGTCGTCAACACGAACAGGCTTCCCGGGGGCGGCTCCTCCAACAGCTTGAGCAACGCGTTGGCCGCCTCCTGGCTTGACTCCTGAGACACCAGGCGATCGGCCTCACCGATGATGAAGACTCGGTGCCCTCCCTCAACCGACGTCAGAGACGCCTGGCGCTGCAACAGGCGAACGCTGGCGATCCCATGGCTGGCCATCCCGTCGCTCTGGGCATAGAGGGGCCGGCTACGCCGCTCCTCCATGGCTTCCGCGATTGCCTGGGATGCTTCCTCCACCTGCTTGTCCGTCTCGGAGGCTTTTGGCCTCGGAATCGGGACGAACCAGTGCAGGTCCGAATGGGCCAGGCCGCCGACCAGGCGACAGCTGCGGCAGCTCCCGCAGGGCTCCTCCCCGGCCGCCTCGCACAGAACCAGCTGGGCCAGCCACAAAGCCAGCCGCTGCTTGCCTACTCCCCAGGGGCCAGCCAGTACCAGCACCTGGGGTAATCGCTTGCTGCGGACCCCACGCGCCAGACGGCGACGCGTCTCATGGTGCCCGACTACCGGGTGCAGAGGCATTGGACAGAAGGTAAGTAGGCCACGGGAATCCGGGTAGTTGGAATTGTGTAACAGTTTTATCAACAACAACTTAGATGCAACTTCTGCCGCCTCGGTGTCAACAAACGCACGAGAAAAAGTCAGCTTTGCAAGAGTGAATGCTCACACCGAGTGAGAAGATGCGAGCAGACGCTCACGTCCCGACGTAAGCTGTTGAACTGGCGTTCCGAGTTGCGGTGGTTGCGGGTTAAACCTACCGGTACCCGGATCCAACAAGATGTGCCGCCGGTCACCGGTCGCGCAGTTTCTGGCGGCAGGCCGCTAGATTGGACGCTCCTCCAGCTCGAGGATCAACGATGCGACGAACTGGCCTGGCCGCATTGCTACTCGTTATCTCTTTCGCCGGCTGTACACCCAAAGAGGACGGGGAAGGAGGCAAGCATGTCCGGAGCGAGCGGGAGCGGGACAGCATTCTCGGCGCCTCACGGCTGCCCGGGGCCCGGGGTGTTCGGGGCGCGCTGGGTGTGTCCGATTCGGCCGCTGCACGGAACGCGCGATTGGACTCGGTTGCCAATCAGCAGTGACGCCGAAGTCGTTGCAGAACCGGCTACCCGCCGCTAGGTTCTTGCTGCCGACAATCCCGAGTAGCTCAGTTGGTAGAGCAGGTGACTGTTAATCACCGGGTCGGGGGTTCGAGTCCCTCCTCGGGAGTTAGCTCGGAGAAGCAATACGACTTTCGTCCTCAAGGGCTTAGCCTCTGGCTAGGCCCTTGTGCTCAGGTGCTGCACGGCCGCGGCCTTCCGGTTCCCGCGCCGCTCTCCTCGACGTCTCTCCGCCAGTGGAATCCGTAATGGCCGGGCCCCACTCCGAACGGCCGTTCGGTTGGTTCCCACCCCCGAATTGCGTCGGCGCCACAGGTAGAACAGTCCTACCATGTCC
>DASYVW010000632.1:0-11644 GCA_035936675.1 Gemmatimonadales bacterium | reverse complement strand
CGCGCCCCGGTCCGCTGCCCCGCCTTCCTCACGCCTCCCGCTTGGCCCGCGCACGCTCGGTGACGATGAGGGGCGAGGTGCCCTCGCAGATCGCCTCCTTGGTGATCACGATCTCGCGCACGTCCTCGCGGTTGGGCAGGTCGAACATGATGTCGGTCATCATGGTCTCGAGGATGGCGCGCAGCCCGCGGGCGCCGGTGCCGCGCTTGAGCGCCCGCTGCGCCACGGCCCGGAGCGACTCGGGATCGAAGGTGAGGCCGACGTCCTCCAGCTCGAACAGCTTCTTGTACTGCTTGGTGAGGGCGTTCTTGGGCTCGACCAGGATCCGGACCAGCGCGTCTTCATCCAACGCCTCGAGCGAGACGACGACCGGCAAGCGGCCGACGAGCTCGGGGATCAGGCCGAAGCGGAGCAAATCATCGGGCTCGACCTCGGCGTAGGGGTTGCCCTTGTTCAGCTGAGGATTCGACTTCCGCTCCTCGCTGCTGAACCCGATCTGTTGCCGGCCGGTGCGGGCCTCGATGATTTTCTCCAGCCCATCGAAGGCGCCACCGCAAACAAAGAGGATGTCCTTGGTGTTGATCTGGATGTATTCCTGCTGCGGGTGCTTGCGTCCGCCCTGCGGGGGGACCGAGGCGATGGTACCCTCGAGGATCTTGAGCAGCGCCTGCTGCACGCCTTCGCCCGACACGTCGCGGGTGATGCTGGGGTTCTCCGATTTCCGCGCGATCTTGTCGATCTCATCGATGTAGACGATGCCCCGCTCGCATTCGGCCACGTTGAACTCGCCGGCCTGGAGCAGCCGGACCAGGATGTTCTCCACGTCCTCGCCGACATATCCGGCTTCGGTGAGGGTGGTGGCGTCTGCGATGGTGAAGGGTACGTCGAGAATGCGGGCGAGGGTTTGTGCCAGCAGTGTCTTGCCGACTCCGGTGGGCCCGAGCAGCAGAATGTTGGACTTATCCAGCTCGACATCGCCCTCCCGGCCGCTGGAGGCGTTGATCCGCTTGTAGTGATTGTAGACGGCGACGGCGAGTGTTCGCTTGGCCCGCTCCTGCCCGATCACATACTGGTCCAGCACGTCCTTGATCTCGGACGGCGTAGGGACCTGGGTTATGCTGTCCGCAACCTCGCGCTCCTCGTCTTCCGCCAGGATCTCATTGCAGAGCGTGATGCACTCATTGCAGATGTAGACCGAGGGGCCGGAGATGAACTTCCGGACGGAATCCTTCGATTTTCCGCAGAAGGAGCAGCGGAGATGCTTGTCGTTGGACATGGAGCCGCGTCGTGATGGAGGTGGATGGTGCCGGGTAAGCTGCCCCCGGATCCCCTAAGCGTCAAGTCTCCTTGCCTTCCTTACCGTTCTTGTGTGGTACCAGGTCCTTATGCGGCGTAAACACGCTGTCGATGATCCCGTACGCCTTGGCCTCTTCCGCGCTCATGAAGCGATCCCGGTCCATGTCCCGCTCGATGGTCTCGATCGGTTGGCCGGTGTGGAGCGCATAGAGCGAGTTCATCTTGGACCGGAGATAGAGGATCTCCCGCGCCTGGATCTCGATGTCGGCCGCGGTGCCCTGGGTTCCACCGGAAGGCTGGTGGATCATGATCCGGGAATGGGGCAGCGCGCTGCGCTTCCCCTTGGCCCCGGCCGCCAGCAGGAACGAGCCCATCGAGGCGGCCATACCCATGCAGATCGTATTCACCGGCGCCCGCAGGTGCTGCATGGTGTCATAAATGGCCATCCCGGCCGACACCACTCCCCCCGGCGAGTTGACGTAGAGGTAGATGTCTTTGTCGGGATTGTCGGCTTCGAGGAAGAGGAGCTGCGCGATGATGATGTTGGAGACATCGTCATTGATGGGCGCGCCGAGGAACACGATGCGGTCCATCAACAGCCGGGAGAAGATGTCGTAGGTGCGCTCGCCGCGACTGGAACGCTCGATGATGTAGGGCGGATACAAAGTGGCCATGTTCACGACCTGACGTCTTCAACGGTGGATTGCTTGAGGAGGAAGTCGAATGCCTTCTCCTCCGTGATGGCGCGCTCCAGCTCCTGGAGGCGGTTCGCCTTCTGCAACGAAGCGTAGACCTGGCCTGCGGGCACTCCCCGCGTGGCAGCCATGGCGTTGATCCGCTCGTCCAGCTCAGACTCGGTGGCGCGAAGCTCGTGCGTCTCGACCAGCGCGTCCAGCGCCAGGTCGCGCTTCACCTGGGCCTCCGCGATGCCGTGGAACTGCTGCTCGAAACCGGCGAGCTGTTCCTCAGGCACCTTATAGACTTCGGCATAACCGTGCAGCAGCCGGTGAACCAGTGAGTGAGGGGCCTCGACCCGGTTGGCTTCGACCAACTGGCCGATCAGGTTCCGGCGAACTTCGGTGTCGGCCTCTCGAACGGCCTCACGCTCGAGATCTTGCCGGACGGCAGCCCGGAGTGCGTCCAGGTTCTCGAAGTCCCCCGCCTCACGGGCCAGCGCGTCGTCCAGGGGCGGAAGCTCCTGCCGTTTGACCTCGTGGAGGGTGATGCGTACCTGGCGAGTCTGACCCCGGCGAGACTCGTCCGCGTGGTCATCGGGGAATCGCACCTCGGCCTCGGCAGTCTCGCCCGGGAGCAGCGTCATGATCCGCTCCTCCAGCTCGGGGATCGCCTGGTTGTCGCCCAGCACCAGATCGTGCGGCTGCGCCGGACCGGCGACGCCATTCTCGATCGGCGCCACTTCGACCCGGACCATCTGTCCCGGGGTCGGCTTGGCGCCTTCGACCGGAATCCAGGCCGCTTTGTGCTCCTGAATCCTGGCGAGTTGTTCATTGACCGCATTATCGGTCACGGGAGCCACTCTCCGCTCGAGCCGGAACCCTCCCACCCGCTCGAGCTTCAGCTCCGGGCGCACCTCGACGTGCAGCTCGAACTCGATGGGGCTGCCTTCCTCGAACTTCAGGTTCCGAATGGCGGGATCGGTGATGGGCTTGAGCGACTCGGCGGTCTTGGCGGTTTCCCAGCTTTCCCGGATGACTTCCTCTAGTACCGTCTGCCGGATGGCGTCGCCGAAGCGCTTCCGCACTACGGTGTCCGGCGCCTTGCCCTGTCGGAAGCCGGGCAGCCGGGCGCGTTTGGCGTAGTACTTCAGCGCCCGGGCCTCCGCTTCGCGCACCCGGTCTACCGGCACGGTAACGTGGAGTGACTTGGAGGCGGAGTCTTCGGCGGTTTTCTCGACCGTGATCTGGTTCATCGTGGAGGGGAATCTACCCTGACGCCGTCCCCAGGGTCAATTTTGACGCGCAGCGCCAAACCTTGCACCCGCTGGCCGTTGCACAACCGGCAGGTCCACGCCAAGATTCGGCGGTCGGATCCGCTGCACCACCTGATCCCACCCGTGCAGCACCCACCCTTCCAGGCAAGGGCATGGCCTCGGTCCTGTTGGTAGACGATGAGAGCTCCATGAGGAGCGCGCTGCGGAAGCTCTTCGAGCGTGCCGGGCTCACCGTATTGGAGGCGGATTCCGGGCGAGGCGCTCTCGAGGTGATCGCGTCCGATCCAGACATTTCCGCGGTGGTCAGCGATTTCCTGATGCCCGAAATCAACGGCCTCGATTTCTACGACGCCCTCGTGTCCCGGTCCCCGCACCTCCGGGGGCGGGTCATCTTCCTGACCGGGGCAGCCCGCGATCCGAAGGTGCATCAGCCCCTGGAACAGCGTGGCGTGCCGCTCATCAGCAAGCTGAACGACCTTGAGATCGTGCTCGATGCTGTGAAGCTGGTACTGCTGCGACGGCCACTGGCGGGTCCGACGATTTTGTAGGGCCCTCCGGCTCATTCCCACATTCATGTAGGCAACGACGGCGGAACGTGAGGCGGAAGCCCTTCCTCCGGGGCTTCAGCCGTGCTGCGCGCCTGGCATACTCGTTGCCTTTCATACCCCCGGCAGGCATTGGGATTGGAGCTGTTTCGGAACCGTGACCTGACGTTGGTGCCACAGCTCCATTGGGTGCATACAATTCCCGCCGTCCGGTGTCCGACGGCGGAGAAGGTTCATTCGAGTGAGGAGTCATTCAGCATGCAGCGTCGAGCCATTACCGTGGTTGCACAGCTGGTTCTCGGCATCGCGGGACTGACCGTTCCGCCTGCGTTGCACGGCCAAGCGGCCACCGCGGCTCCCCGTGCGGTGCAACTCGAGTTGCTCTCCCGGGAACGCGCGCGGCATTGGGCGGCGACGGCGCCGGCAATCCGCTGCGCTCCAGCACCGCTGACCGAGCGTTCCACAGCGGCCGCGGAGTTTGCCCGGCCGCGGGTGTTGCCGCTCGAGGCGGCGTTCCTCGATGCCGCGACCGTCAAGCGCACGTTCGCCGCGCTGGTCGGCCGCGTCCCTGGATCCAACTGAGTGAGGCCGGACCTCATGCGTCATTACCTGTTGGCCAGTGATTTCGATCAAACGCTCAGCTTCAACGATTCGGGAATTCTGCTGAGCGAGATGCTGGGCATCGGCGGCTTTGCGGAGAAGTGCGCCGGATTGTCGGCGATGCACCTGGTACAGCAGGGCGCGGAGCTCGCGTACCTGCTGCTCCACGATCCGGAATACCGCCGGGTCAGGTCGGGTGATCTTGCGGAGGTGGGGAGGCGCATCCGCCTGAAACAAGGCATCCCAGCGCTGTCCCGCATACTCGATGGCCTTCAGGGATACCGCTTTACCTTCTGCGTGGTCTCCGCGGCCCCGGAGGAGGTGATTCGATCGGCGCTGGAAGGGGTGGTGCCGCCGGAGCGCATCTATGGAACCCGGTTCCGCTACGATCCCGGATCAGGCGAGATCCGTTCGATCGTCCGGGTGCCGGCGGGATACGGGAAAGTCGCCGTGCTGGAACAGATCCGCACAGATCTGGGCCTCAGCGGCGACCGGGTGGTCTACGTCGGCGACGGTGGCTCGGACGTGCATGTCATGCTGCACGTGAACCGGCTGGACGGCCTGACCGTGGCGGTATCGGAGAACAAGTTCCTGACCCCGATTGCCCGACGAACCATCCTCAGCGATGACGTGCTGAGCGTGCTGGTGCCCATTCTCGAGGATATCGTCGGGCTGGATGCGCCCGCGATCCGGGCGCTGTTCGGTTCTCACGGCTTCGTGCTGCAGGAGTGGGACAAGGCCCGGACCGATTCGCTCATCATTCGGGGAACGCTGCCGCCGCCCGCCGCGGTCGCCTGATGCGCGGCCTGGACCCGGTCGAGTGGTTGGGATGGCTGGCCACCGCCGTCTTCGTTGCGTCGTACCGCTTCACAGATCAGCGGACACTCCGCTGGATCCAGGCGGCGGCTGCTGTGCTTTGGGTCGGGTATGGGCTGGCCCGGCACGCGATGCCGGTGGTCATTGCCAACCTGCTGGTAGCCGGCATGGCGGTGTATTCCTCCCGCCGGATGAGGCCCGACCTCAGCCGCGTAACCGACGCGGGTCAATCCCGTACTTCTTGACCTTGTAGCTGATCACCCGCTCGGTCGTGCTCAGCAGGCGAGCCGCCTTCGCTCGGTTCCCCCGCGAGGTCTTCAACGCGTCCTCGATGAGGCCGCGCTCGAACGCCTCGACCGCGCCGCCCAGGGACGCGCTCACGACCGTCCCCGTTGCCTCAGCCGTCTGCAACGTGGGGGGTAGATGATGGCCATGAATCACCTCACCATCGGCCATCAGCACAGCGCGCTCGATCGTGTTCTCCAGCTCACGCACGTTGCCGGGCCAGTGATAGGTCGCCAACATGTCGATGGCTGTGGTCGAAATGCGCTTGATGTTTTTCCCATGCTCGCGGGCGTACTTCTCGGCGAAGTGGTCGGCGAGCGGCAACACATCGGATTTCCGCTCCCTGAGTGGAGGAATGAAGATGGGAAAGACATTGAGCCGGTAATACAAATCCTCCCTGAATCCGCCATCCGCCAGGGCCTTCTCCAGGTCACGGTTGGTGGCCGCGATGACGCGTACATCGGTGCGGACCGGCTCGGCTCCGCCTAACCGTTCGAACTCACGCTCTTGCAGTACCCGGAGCAGCTTGACCTGAATGGCGGGACTCAGCTCGCCGATCTCGTCGAGGAAAATCGTTCCGCCATGGGCCAGCTCGAAGCGGCCCTTCTTCCTGGCCTGCGCACCGGTGAAGGCCCCCTTCTCATGCCCGAAGAGCTCCGACTCGACCAGGGTCTCGGGCAATGCGGCGCAGTTCACCTTGATCAACGGCTTCTTGCCCCGGGGCGAGTGGTAATGGATCGCTTGCGCGATGAGCTCCTTGCCGGTGCCCGACTCACCCCGGATGAGGACCGTCGTGTTGGTCCCCGCCACCCGCGCCATCTCCTCGTATAGCTGCCGCATCGGCCCGCTCACACCCACCATGTCGGAGAAGTCATACCGTTGCAGCAGCTCCTGGCGGAGCTGGGCGTTCTCGGAGACCAGCCGCTGGCGCTCCGTTTCAAGAAGCCGGTGGATTCGCACCGCCTGCGAGATCATCGAGGCAACGACCCGGAGGAATTTCAGCAGCCGTTCGAAGTCGCGCTCGGCCCGATGCGGGACCTCGATCGACAGCGTCCCGACCGGACGGCGGTGGAGCAGGATGGGCACGCACACGAAGCTGAACTCACCTCCCCGCCGTTCCTGGCTGATCTTGGGAACGACCCTCCGCTCGCCGGACGAGGCCACCTCGCCAGTGATCCCCTCTCCAAGGTCGTAGCGGATCGACTGCCCCTCCCGCGTGAGCCCCAGCCCTGCCCTGACCTGAAGGTCGCCGGTACGCTCGTCGAGGAGCGCCACCGCGCCCCGAACCGCGCCGCAACGCCGTCCCAGAATGACCAGCAGGCCGGAGAGCCCGGCTTGGAAGTTGAGATGACCGGACAGCGCCTGACTAACGTCCAGCAGGGTGCCGAGCTTCCGGGCCTCGCTGGTGTCCCGCTGCCCGTTGGAGCCGGTTATGGATATCTCCGCAGCCAGTTCGCCGGAGGGGGCCCCTAGGTCGGCGGGCTGGACGATAGTGCGCCGACTGCTGTCCGGCCTGACCTCGGTCATGGGTGCTCCATCAATGAAAAGGCCCGCTCGGGGGGAGCGGGCCGGGATGTTCCAAAGTGAGTGATCTCTGGTTGGTGAACCCGTGCTCCGCTAACACTCATATGTGCCGCAAGGGCACATCGAATTCAGCGCGCTGAACGTCATGCGAGCGTGGAATTCCGGGTCGTGAACCATGATCCGAAGCTACCCGGAGCATGCCTCAGGTGTCAAGCGAATCGTGCTATTTATGCCCAAATCAAGGGCGCTTCTTACCTGATTGTGGACGGTTCCATACAGCACAACGCACAGTTCATGCATTTCAAGCAGGGAAGCGTGCACTATGGGGAGGGATGCTTCGGTCGCCTGCCGGTGGTTGGCCGGACGCTCAGTCAGGAATTCAGGGACTCGCGCGCCGTATGGTCCCGCAGTATGATGGGGCGTCTATTTACTCAGTCCCGCTCCGCAGGATGGATATGGCCTCGCGCATTCTCGTAGTGGATGACGAGCCGATGGTTCGCGCCCTGATCGGCCGGGCTCTCACTGATGAAGGCTACGAAGTGGTCGCGGTGGCTAATGGCCGGGCCGCTCTCGAAGAAGCGCGCAGGGCCAAAGCCGGGTTCGACCTCATTATCACGAACAACTACATGCCGGGGCTGAACGGCTCGGAGCTGGTCGCCCGGGTCCGGAAGGACTTTCCCGACCTTCCGATACTTCATGTGGATGACGTCACCCGGCGTGGGCGGATCCCGCCCTTACCGTCGGACATTCCCACGATCTACAAGCCCTTTAGCATAGCGGCGCTCAAGGCTGCCGTACTGGATCTGCTGCAGCTGGGACTGAAGAACCAGCGGAGCGGACGGATCTACTAGACGTCACCACGAGTGCGAACGGCGGGAGTTGAACCCGCACCCCTTACGGGACAGGATCCTAAGTCCTGCGCGTCTGCCAGTTCCGCCACGTTCGCGTACTTCAGAATATAGTCCGCTTCTTCTTCACGGCATCCTGCCTCCCTCCACGTTGCGGAAGGGTCACACCGTAACCCTGCGACCGCATCCCAAGGTCAAGCATCACTCTGAGTTGTGCCCTCGCTCGCGGCATCATACCTTGCAGAGACCCAGTAGAGGATCGATCTCCGACGTGGCTTCCAGTCCCCACCCCCGCCGTTCAACTCGGGCTTCAGCCGTCTCCTCCACCCTGCAGCGCTATGGTCTGGCCTTGCTCTCGGTCGGTGCGGCCGTGCTGTTGATGCACGCGCTCAGCCCGTTCTCGGCAGACACCAGGCCCGCGCTGCTGGTGGCCATCACGGTAAGTGCTCTCTACGGCGGCTTGGGGCCTGGGCTCCTTGCCTTGTCGCTTTCCGGCCTGGTCACCCACGACCCGGTGGCCCTCATCGCAGGCGCAGCGCTCGCCGGCGTGTGCGCCACCTTCCGGCGCGCCCGCTCCAGCGCCCCGCCTCTCCAGGAAACTGCTGCCGGAGAAGCCTTTGCTGGAGAGGAGACGGTGCCGGAGCCGACGGCCAATCGGTTCGAGCGGCTCGAGGTCGCGCCCGCCGGGTTCTCGCCGGACGTCGCCCGGGTGGCACCGCCATTCGCAGAGCTCACCACCGAGGCCACCTGGCGGTTTCATCACGAGCAGCCGCTCGACATCACCCTGCCGGAGGACGAGCAGGTCGAGCATCTCTACCTGTATTCCGTGCTGGCTGAGTGCAACGATGCCTTTGCCCGCATGTATGGCTTCCGGGCCGCGGCCGACGTGATCGGTACCCGGTTGGTGGTCTTCCTGCCGCCGTCGAACCCGGAAAACGTCGCCTATCTACGCAGCTTCATCCGGAGCGGGTACCGGCTGGAGGACGCGGAGTCGCACGAGATCGACCGCTATGGCAACGCGAAATACTTCGTGAACAACCTGGTGGGAATCTTCGAGCGGGGGCAGCTGGTTGGAGCCTGGGGGACGCAGCGGGACGTCACCGAAGCAAAACGTACGGGCGACCCTCAGGAGTACCTCTCGCGGGTCCACTCCACAAAGAGCTCCTCGCAGTAGCTGCTGTTGGCCGAGTTAGCTGTCTTGAACCTCCGTCCATCCGACAACACCAGGAACGCGCAGAACTGAGCCACGGTGGGCTTCCCGTTCACTCCGGTGCATTCCCGTATTGCCGCGCGGTTCACGGTGATCCAGACCGACTGACCGGGGTGGGTCCGTTGCCAGTCGGCGCACCTTCCCCCGACATCGGGGTCCACCTGCAGCCCGGTTGGCTGAACGACGATCCTCCCGGCCACTGCCATGCCCGGCTGAGGCGTGGCGCTGGGGCGAACGTATTGCCACGGGGTACACCTTTCGGTGAGCGGTTCAACAGGGTACAGCGCCACGACACAGGAGGAGCCGGTCAGCGTTTGGCCGGGTGCCGGCGCTGGCAGATAGGCGGTATCGGCGAATAACGTGGCTGGCTGCGTCGCGATGAGGCTGTCGCGCCCCGTGTCCGGGACCACCTTGATACGGATCGAGTCCGGTCGCCCCTCGGGAGCGGACAGCGTGAGATCCCAGGAGACCACGACCTGAAGGGAGTCGGCGGCGAGGGAGATGGTCGACGTTACGTCCGTCGCTTCCGACCGCTTGGGAAGGGCGTGATCTCGCGGATTATGACTCAGATATCCGTCGAACATGAGGGCCGCGACCAAACCTGTCAGTACCGCGTAGATCAGCCAGTTCCTGCCATTCGGAGGGGGAGGCGTGTCTGGGACTGGACGGTCTGTTCGGCGCCGGCGCCCACGATGAACCCGTACTTCTACTTCCACCGGCTCGATTTCGTCCATCGCCGAGCTCACCGAAGCACTTGGGGACCCTGCTCGAACACGATATCCACCGGTATGCCCTTCGACCCGAGCCGCGCCAGATCCTGCTGCAACGTAGCCGAAAGTCGTCCTCGGTCCGCCATGAAGCTAGTCACACCGGCGTAGTCGCCATCCCCCTGGAACCGGAGGATCTGTCCCGCGAGCTCGTCCACCGCGGCCCTCATCTTGGGAAAGTCTACCCGGTATCGGCCTGCGGTTGAATCACGGGTGAAGGCCCCCCGGTCCTGGAAGAAGGAGAGCTGCGTCGCGTTGGCCCGGCCGTGCGCGTTCGAGGCGCCGAACCGGATCGACCGGAAGATGCTGGCCAGGAATGTCACGTAGTTATCGTCCAGGTCCTGGCCCTTCAACTCACCCCGCTGGTGCAGTTTGGTGATCATGTAGAGACCGAGTATGTCGGCCTTGCCTTCCTCGAGGGCGCCGGCCTGCTCCTTCAGCGCTTCACGCACGGTGCCTTTGCGGTTGATGGTGTTCTTGATGCCGAGGCCGTGGGCGATCTCGTGGAACATGACGTTAGAGAAGAAGGCGTCGAAGTTGATGTGGCGTTGCTGGTCCTCGGCAATCAGCTCGCTGGCGATCGGGACCAGGATCTTGTCGAACTTGGCGCGCATGGCATTCTTCAGCTGGAGCCGCCGGGTACCCTTCTGGAGCTGTACCTGCTCGTCGTTCGGCAGGTTGATCGCAATCGTCTTCGAGCCTGCGTTGGCGTCGCCGGCATAGTATACCGCGTCGTACGCATTGAGATCGGAATCGGTCCCCGGCTTCTCTTGCTTGTAGGCCGCCGGAACCGGCAGCTCCCGCTGCAGACTCGGCAGCATTGCGGCGTAGCGCGCCAGCCGGCTGCTCCACTCCTTGTCCTTCACCAGCACGAACGCCTCGTTTGCCGCCTTATAGCCGAAGAGCTGGTCTTCGTAGGTCTCGATGGGCCCGATCACCACGTCGACGGTGTTGTCCTTCATATCGAGCCACGCCAGGTCACTGGCTTGGTAGTCGTCGGTTTCGAGTGCCTTGGCCCGGAGACCGAGGAATCGCTTGAGGCCCGGATCGTCCGCGAGGCGGGCAGCCTCCCTCAGCTTGGCCACCGCGGGCCGGACCTGGTCGGCGTACGCCTCGTGATAGGGGACCGCCAGCAGGCCCCGAGCCGAATCCCGGCGCACGATCGTGTATTGGCTCCGGAGTGCCTTCCCTTTCGCCGGCGATCTCTTGGCTGCGGCCTCGAACTCCTCCTTGGTCATATCATGGGGATAGAAGCCGCTACCGGCGGCCTTGGGGCCAACTCCATCGATGAAGGGAGCGTTGTTGTCCAGGCGATCCCACGGTCCATAGTTGATCTCGGCGTAGCGCCGGTGCCGGGATCCCTGATGCTCTCGAGGAGCGAGTCGCGGCTGCCGTACGCCTGCCGCCAGAAGATCGCGTCCATGGAGCGAGCCGCATCGATCAGGAGCGGGATGATTCTCCGTTCGTTCCCGCTCAGCCTCCCAAGATCGGCGGTCAAGCGGACGGTGGTGTACTGGGCGAGCTTCTTGTCGATGGGCAGGTCCGTCGTGGCGGAACTGCTCGCGCGAGCCTTTGCCGGCTCGCTGTGACAGGCGCTCACCCCAACGATACTGGCGGCCAAGAAGCAAACAGTCCAATTCGTCACTAACGTCCTTCCAATTCCCGATCACCCGGCGTGTGCCGCTCCGCCCTGCCTGTGCCCGGGTGCGATTTGGCTTCCAGGAACCGCTCGCCCTTGAGCCGGACGAAGGTGACGAACTGCTCGTACTCATCCTCCGACAGCGCGTCCGCGATCGCCGGAA
>DASYVW010000631.1:0-1821 GCA_035936675.1 Gemmatimonadales bacterium | reverse complement strand
GGAGGCGGCGACGCAGGGCGAACGGCCGTCGCAATGCGGCGGCGTGTCGAGCAAGAACCGATTGTCTGAGCGGAGTCGTTCATGCCCCCTGGCGGGGGCGCCCGTGGGTGATGAGAATCGTGGTGGGCCGTCCGCTGAGCCCGGGTTCTCATTGGTGCAGTGAGCCTGTAGCGGAGTGTGGCGCCGGGACCTGGGGGGCACCCTGGATTGTTGCTTCGAGCACGAGTGTCAGCTTCTGGACACGCCGTAGGTCCCGTGGACGGTTCTCCAACCGATGCTGAGGAGGAGGAGCCGATGGAGGTGATCGTCGAGCGGTGCGCCGGGCTGGATGTCCATAAGGACACGGTGATGGCGTGTGTCCGCCGGTGGGGTGAGGGCGGGCGGCGGGATCAGGAGGTGCGGGAGTTCCGGACGTGGACGTCGGCGTTGCGGCAGCTGCGCGGGTGGTTGGCGGCCGAGGGGGTGTCGCAGGTGGCGATGGAGGCCACCGGGGTGTATTGGCGGCCGGTGTGGTCGATGTTGGAGGCGTTGGTGGGGGTGGAGGTGTTGTTGGTCAACCCCCAGCACGTCAAGAACGTTCCTGGCCGCAAGACCGACGTGGCTGACGCCTGCTGGTTGGCGCAGCTGTTGGAGTGCGGGTTGTTGCGCGGTTCGTTCGTGCCGCCGCCCCAGATCGCCCGGTTGCGGGATCTGACCCGGTATCGCAAGAAGCTGATCGAGGACCGGACCCGGGAGATCCAGCGAGTGCAGAAGCTGTTGGAGATGGCCGGGATCAAACTCGACTCCGTCGTGTCGGATGTGATGGGGGTGTCGGCTCGACGCATGCTGACGGCGTTGGCCGCCGGGGAACGCGACGTGACGGTGATGGCCGACATGGCGTTGACGAGGATGCGACCCAAGATCGCTGAGCTTCACCTGGCCCTCGAGGGGGGCTTCACCGATCATCACGCCGTGATGCTTTCGATGCATCTCGGCCACATCGATCACCTCAGCGCCGCCATCGACCGGCTCGACACCGAAACGGAACAGGTGATCGCCCCTTTCGCTGAGCAGGTGACCCGGTTGAGCACGATCCCGGGGATCGCCACCCGCACCGCCCAGGTCGTGATCGCCGAGATCGGCGTCGACATGACCCGGTTCCCGACCGCCAAACACCTGGCCTCGTGGGCCGGGTTGTGCCCGGGGAACCGGGAGTCCGCCGGCAAGCAACGCTCCGGCAAAACCCGCCAAGGCGACCCGGCGTTGCGGGCGGCGTTGTGTGAGGCCGCCTGGTGCGCGTCTCGCACCCACGACACCTACCTCGCCGCCCAGTTCCGGCGGTTCTGTCGACGGTTCGGCAAGAACAACGAAGCCAAAGCCATCGTCGCCGTCGCCCACACCATGATCGTGATGATCTGGCATGTCCTGGCCAGCAACATCGACCATCACGAACTCGGCGGCGACTACTTCGACCGACCCATCGACACCACCGCCCAAACCCGCCGTCTCGTCGCACAACTCGAACGACTCGGCCACACCGTCACCCTCACACCCACCGCCGCCTGAACCTTCGAGCCTGCGGCCCGAGCGGGGCTGCCGCCCCGCACCCCGCGCGCGCCCACACCGTCACCAGGTCAGGGGGATTCTCGTGTCAGCGTCTTCGAGGAGTGGCCCGTTACACCGGCGGCAGGCGCAGGAGCAGGGCTTCCAGCAGCAGCCGCTCGTTGGGGTTCCGATCGAGGGCCTCGATGGCCTCGTGCACCGTGCGGACGGCGATCACGCCACTGGCCGGATCGTGGAGTGTGCCGTCGGCCAGCCGGTCCCGGTAGGCCGACGCCAGCG
>DASYVW010000630.1:0-4298 GCA_035936675.1 Gemmatimonadales bacterium | reverse complement strand
CGCACCGTTGCCGAACGCGGCGAGTGCTTCGTTCTGGGCCAGGCCGAAGAGCTGAGGGAAATGATCCTCGTCGGTGGCGATGCGCATGCCCTTTCCGCCACCGCCCGCGGTGGCCTTGATGATCACCGGGAAGCCGATCTCGTTGGCGAAGGCGAGCGCGGCATCGACATCGTCGATGGTGCCGGGAGAGCCGGGAACTGTGGGCACCCCGGCGTCGACCGCCAGCCGCCGAGCCGTGGCCTTGTCTCCCATCTGCCGGATCTGGTCGCCGGTCGGTCCGATGAAGGTGATGTTGGACGCCTTGCAGGTATCAGCGAACTCCGCGTTCTCAGCGAGGAACCCGTACCCCGGATGAATCGCGTCCGCGCCGGTGATCTCCGCGGCGGCAATGATGTTGGGGATTCTGAGATAGGAGTTCCGGCTGGGTGGCGGACCGATACAGACATCATCGTCGGCAAAGCGTACATGCAGGGACTCGCGGTCGGCCTCGCTGTAGACGGCCACCGTCTCCACCTCCAGCTCGCGGCAGGCGCGAATCACCCGCAGTGCGATCTCGCCGCGATTGGCGATCAGGACCTTCTTAAACATGGGCCGAGATCTCAGACCTCGCTGCCGGATGCCCTCGCACGGTGTGCCGGAGTAGCACCATCTCGCGCATTTAGGGCGTCAGGTCCGCGGGCTGCGACTTCGGCGCCTGGTCGCCGATGATATCGGTGAACTTGCGATCGGATGCGGAGTCCACCCCCGATATCCGGAGCGCGAACTCGTTGGGATTGGTCGAGTAGAACAAGGCGCTCTCGTAGGAGATTGCCCCGTCCTTGTACCACTTCATCAGCGACTGGTCGAACGACTGCATGCCGTACGAGGTGCTTCCCTGTGCGATCAGGTCGGGGATGTGGAGCGCCTTCTCGATGTCGCGGATGTTGTCGGCGACAGTCGCGGTGTTGATCAGCACCTCGGCGGCGGGCACGCGACCGCGTCCATCAGACTTGGGCACCAGTCGGAGCGACACGACGGCCTGCAACGCGGTCGCGAGGATCATCCGCACCTCCTGATGCTGGTGTGGCGGATAGAAGGACAGGAGGCGGTTGATGGTTTGCGCGGCGTCGGTCGTGTGGAGGGTGGAGAATACGAGGTGGCCCGTGTCCGACGCCTTGAGAGCGGTGTCCAGGGTCTCCAGGTCTCGAATTTCGCCGACCAGGATCACGTCCGGGTCCTGCCGGAGCACGTGACGCAGCGCCGAGGCAAAGGAGAGCGTGTCGTTGCCGACCTCGCGCTGGGAGATATTTGAGTTTACGTCCCGGTGAAGGAACTCGATCGGATCCTCGATCGTGATGACGTTCACCCGGCGGTGCTGGTTGATGTGATTGATCATCGAGGCCAGAGCCGTAGACTTGCCGGACCCCGTAATGCCGGTGATCAGTACCAGCCCCCGAGGACGCAGGGCGATCTCCTCCAGGACAAGCGGGAGGTGAAGCTCGCGTACGGTCTTCACCTCGTAGGGGATGGCACGGAAGGCAAAGGCGAGGGTGCCCCGCTGCTGGTAGATGTTGGTCCGGAAGCGGCCCACGCCCGGAACCCCGATGGCAAAGTCGGCTTCTTTCCTTTCGGCAAACTCCTTGACTTGCCGCGGCGTCATGATCTGTTCCGCGAGCAGCTTCAGATCTTCGGGCTTGAGCGGCGGCATCTCCAGGCCCTGGAGATCACCGTTGAGGCGGATGGTGGGCGGCCGGCCGACCTTGAGCAGCAAGTCGGAGGCGTTCCGCTGGACCATCTGGGCAATCGTGTTCTTGAAATTGAAGGTGGACTGTGGAGCAGCCTTGGCGTCAGCCATTGGGATCGACCCGGAAGAGAGCCTGCCCGAATTCGACGGGCTGCCCATCTTCCACCGAGATCTCCCGCACCACGCCCGCGATCTCCGCTTCGATCTCATTCATGATCTTCATGGCTTCGATGATGCACACCGTTTGGCCCGGTGTGACCCGGTTGCCCACCTTGACGTAGGGCTCGGCACCGGCCTCGGGCGCCTTGTAGAAGGTCCCGACCATGGGCGAGCGGATCTCCTTCAGGTGGGCCCCAGCGGGAATTGCTCGCGCCCCGGTGTCCCGGTGTTCCGGCTCGGCACCGTGTGCCGGCAGAGCTAACGGAGCCGGCAGGGGCGCGGCAACGACCGGTGCGGCGGCCGTCCGGGTGATGACCACGCCGGTCCCGAACCAGCCCTTCACCTCGATCGATCCGATCTCCGGCGCCTCCCGCAGGAGTTGAGCGAGCCGCCTGACATCCTTCAGGTCGATGGAGCGGATGCCCGGCACGTTTTGCAGGAGCTCGGCCAGCTCCTGCATCTCTTGGGGGCTCATACGCGGGTCAGGTACTTGTCTTCGCGGCGGTCTACCCGAATCACCTGACCCTCCTCGATGAAGAGCGGAACCTGCACGGTGGCCCCGGTTTCCAGGATTGCCGGCTTGGTTCCGCCGGTGGCAGTGTCTCCCCGGACCCCGGGAGCGGTCTGGGTGACCGTCAGCTCGACGAACGACGGCAGCTCCACCGTGATCACCCGGTCGTCGTGCACCAGTCCCTCGCACTCCATTCCCTCCTTGAGGTACTTGAGCTGGTCGGCCCCGATGAGATCGTCGGTGAGCATGATGTCGTCGAAGGTTTGCTGATCCATGAAGTGAAAGAAATGGCCGTCCACGTAGGAGAATTGCATGGGCCGCCGCGTCAGACGCACGTCGGTTACCCGCTCACCCGCGTTGTACGTGCGGTCGATCACAGCGCCCGTACGGATGTTCTTCAGCTTGGTGCGCACGAACGCACCGCCCTTACCCGGCTTAACGTGCTGGAAGTAGACCAGCTGAAAGAGCTGGCGGTCGATCTCGAGCACAAGCCCGTTCTTGAAGTCCGCGGTAGTGGCCATGTAGTAGGGGTTGAGGTGAAAACGACTTCTCTTTCTAGACCAATTCCAACAACTCAGTCCGGCCGTCCGAGAGGATTTCCGCGCCATCCGGAGCCAGATAGACATCGTCCTCCAGCCGTACTCCGCCCCAGCCCGGAAAATAGACACCCGGCTCGACGGTGACCACGGCGTGCGCCGGTAGGGGGACCTCTGAGTTCGGGGCCAGCCGAGGCGCTTCGTGCACCTCGAGCCCGATCCCATGGCCCAGGGAATGGCCAAACGCGTCGCCGAATCCGCGGGTCACGATGACCTCCCGCGCCAAGGCGTCTCCCTCCCGGGCCGGCATGCCCGCACGCAGGTGCTCGATCGCCCGACGCTGAGCGGTTTGCACCAGCTCGTGGATGGTGCGCTGCCGCTCGTCGGCACGACCGCCCACCACCACCGTGCGGGTCAGGTCGGCGCAGTACCCGTCCACCTGGGCGCCGAAATCCAGGAGCAGCAGGTCTCCGGCACCGATCGGGCGCTGGCTCGTCCGCGCATGCGGCAGCGCGGACCGCGGACCGGAGGCCACGATGGTGGGAAACGGGTGCCACTCGCTTCCCCGCCGCCGCAGAGCGGCCTCCAACGCGGCCCCGACCTCCACCTCTGTCTGGCCGACCCGCACTCCAGGCAGGACCTCGCGCAAGGCATCCTGGGCCAGCACGGCTGCCGCCCGGATGGCCGCCACTTCCTCAGGCGCCTTGACGGCACGCTGACGCTCCACCAGTTCAGCGGTCGGCACCACCGGACCTCGGGTCAACCCGCTCAGGCGCTCGGCATCTCGCACGGTCAGCACGTGGGGCTCGATGCCCAGGTTTTCGGGGGCGCGGGCAGCCAGCACGCGGCCGAGGCGCTCCCAGACGCTGCGCTGGTCGATCTCGACCACCGCTACCGACCCCGCCTCGAGGGTGGCCTGGGCAGCGTAGCGGAAATCCGTTACCAGAATGGTGGTGTCCTGCCGGACCAGCAACAGCGCGGCGGACCCGCTGAAACCCGTGAGATATCGGATATTGGGGAGATGGGTGACGAGCAACCCATCCAGCCCCTCCGCCTCGAGCGCGCTTCTCAGCGCTGCCTGACGCTCCAGCCTCCGGTCAGGCGGCACGCAGTCGGCCCATCAGTGCCTGCAGGGCCAGAAGGTAGCTCTGAGGGCCGAAGCCGGTAACCATTCCGATGGCCAGGTCGGCGATGACCGAGTGCCGGCGCTCCGGCTCCCGCGCGAAGATGTTCGACAGGTGCAGCTCGACGAACGGAATCTTCACCGCAAGCAGCGCATCACGCAGGGCAAGACTGGAATGGGTGAGAGCGGCCGCGTTGATCAAGGCGCCGTCCACTCGACCGCGGAGCCCCTGAACGGCCTCGACCA
>DASYVW010000629.1:0-2255 GCA_035936675.1 Gemmatimonadales bacterium | reverse complement strand
TGCCGGGAACGCTGGCGAGCTTCACCAAGAATCCCATCCTGACCGAGATCGCCGGGTTCTTCAGCCCCGGCAACCTGCCGTACGATCTCACCTTCGCGTTGCTGATCCTGGTCTTCAGCTACTTCTACACGTCCATCATCTTCAATTCGGTGGACCTGGCCGAGAACCTCAAGAAGCAGGGCGCCTTCATTCCCGGGGTCAAGCCGGGCGCAAGCACCGCCGATTACATCGATCAAGTACTGGCTCGGGTCACCCTCCCAGGCGGTCTCTTCCTCGCGTTCGTGGCGTTGATCCCGATCCTGGTTTCGAAGGGGGTACACGTTCCCTCGCAGTTCGGTGGCACCTCCGTCCTGATCGTCGTGGGCGTACTGCTCGACACGATCGCCCAGGTTGAGCAACACCGCACGCTGCGGAAGTACGACGGGTTCATGAAGACGGGGCGGGTGAAATTCCGCGGACGGCAGCAGCGGTACATGTAGGAGTGAGAGGTGAGAGGTAAGAAGTGAGAGGGCACTCGGGTGGCGCCCCTCTCACGTCTCACTTCTCACCTCTTACCCTTTCCTTCCGGAGCCAAATGGACATCCTTCTCATGGGTCCCCCCGGTGCGGGGAAGGGAACCCAGGGCGCTCTGCTTGCCGAGGCCCGCGGCCTTCCCAAATTCGCTACCGGCGATCTGCTGCGGGACGCCGTCGCGCGAAAGACTCCCCTGGGCCAGAAGGCCAAAGCGGTCATGGAGGCCGGCCACCTCGTCGGTGACGACATCATCCTCGGAATCGTGCGGGAACAGCTGGCCAAGCCGGAAGCGGCCAAGGGCGTGATCTTCGATGGCGTGGTCCGGACGATTCCCCAGGCAGAAGGGGTAGAGCGGCTGCTGCGGGAGCGCGGGCGCCGGATGGACGCGGTGTTGTTCTTCGATGTGAGCGACGACGAGATCACGAATCGTCTCGCCAAGCGGCGCGAGATCGAGAAGCGGGCGGATGATGACCCCGCGGCTCTCGCAACCCGGCTGAGTGCCTACCGGCAGCAGACCGCCCCGGTGCTGGACTGGTACCAGGCCAGGAATCTGCTCCGCCGTATTCCGGCCGTGGGCTCTGTCCAGGAGATCGCGGACCGGGTCAGGAAGACTCTTGAGCAGTAACATGATCACCCTGAAGTCTCCCCGTGAGATTGAGATCATGGGCCGGGCCGGACGGATTGTCGCCGGGACATTGGCTCGGATCAGGGAGATCCTGCGCCCCGGCCTGAGCACCGAGGACCTGGATGCGGAGGCGGAGCGCTTCATCCGGAGCCACGATGGTGCTGTCCCCTCGTTCAAGGGACTCTACGGTTTTCCCAAGACCCTCTGTACCTCCATCGACGAGGAGATCGTGCACGGAATTCCCTCACCCAGGCGCATGCTGGACGAGGGGAGCATCGTGAGCGTGGACGTGGGGGTGCAGCTCGAGGGTCTGCACGCCGACTCGGCCACGACGATCCCCGTCGGTGAGATCGAGCCCGAGACGGAGCGGCTCCTCCGCATCACCCAGGAATGCCTCGCCGCAGGGATCGCGGAGGCAACTCTGGGCAATCATGTGGGAGACATCGGTCACGCGGTGCAGCGGGTGGCTGAAGGTGCAGGCTACGGGGTGGTGCGTGAGCTGGTGGGTCACGGTATCGGGACCCGATTTCATGAAGAGCCACAGATTCCGAATTATGGTGCGCCGAAGCGGGGCCCCCGGCTGCTCGAGGGGATGACGCTCGCCATCGAGCCGATGATCACCGTCGGCAGCCCGGTGACCAAGACTCTACAGGACAAGTGGACCGTCGTGACCGCCGACGGCAGCCTCTCGGCACACTTCGAGCACACGGTCGTGGTCACGGCCAACGGGCCGCGGATTCTGACGACAACATAATCTTGCGCATTTAACCCACGCGTTCGTCGAGCAGCTGCCGCACCCGAATCTCGATCTCCTCCAGTAGCTCCAGCGTTCCCGAGGCCGTCTCGATCAGCGAACGGTAGTCCTCCGGCTGGCCTAGCTGCCTGAGGTTGCTGCGGACGGACCAGTAGGCGCTGCGGCCGGCTGCCACGGCCAGGAAGGCAGCGGTGGCCGCATCGCCGATGGCCGTCGCGACTCCGGAGCCCGCCATCGCCTCGCTCAATGCGGCCACGTCGCCGGCCTGATGCAGTAGCTCCAGCTGCACTCGCGCCGCTTCCAGCAATGTGGCCCTTCTGGCCGCCTCGCGTGCCGTCCGCTCGAACTCGGTTCCCTGAGGGA
>DASYVW010000628.1:0-2589 GCA_035936675.1 Gemmatimonadales bacterium | reverse complement strand
GGCCCCTCTGCACCGCTGAGCAAGAATGTCGATCAAATCCGACCGCTGGATCCGGCGCATGGCCCGTGAGCACGCGATGATCGAGCCGTTCGTGGACGGTCAGGTCAGCCAGGGTGCCATCTCCTATGGCGTCTCGTCGTACGGCTACGACATGCGGGTGGCACCCGAGTTCAGGATCTTTACCAACGTGCTCTCGGCCATCGTGGATCCGAAGCACTTCGACGCCCGCAGCTTCGTCAAATTCGACGGTGACGTCTGCATCGTGCCGCCCAACAGCTTTGCCCTGGCACGGTCGGTCGAGTATTTCCGGATTCCCCGCAACATACTCACGATCTGTGTCGGGAAATCCACCTATGCCCGCTGCGGTATCATCACCAACGTCACCCCGTTCGAGCCGGAATGGGAAGGCTTCGTGACGCTGGAAATCAGCAATACCACCCCGCTCCCAGCCAAGATCTACGCCAACGAGGGAATCTGTCAGGTGCTCTTCTTCGAGGCGGATGACGACGACGTCTGCGAGACCAGCTACGCAGACAAGAAGGGCAAGTATCAGAAGCAGACCGGCGTGACGCTGCCGAAGCTCTAAGAGAAACGAAACCCCCATGCGTGACATCACTACGATTCTGCTCCTGGCCCTGGCCCCGTCCCTTTCCTTCGCCCCGGGTCGCGCGGCGGCCCAGGAGCCGGCCGGACCCAAGCCGGTCCAGCCCGCCCACCCGCTGACGCTGCCGACCCTGCGCCCACCGGTGGCCGATACCGGCATCTTCAGCCCCGCTCCGCTCCCGCCGCCGAGCGATACCCGCCGAGCCGATGGCGCACCGGGACAGTCGTACTGGCAGCAGCGGGTGGACTACACCATCCGGGCCACCCTGGATACGGCCGCCAAGCGACTGAGCGGTACGGAAACGATTCGCTACACCAACAATTCGCCGGATACGCTGCGCTTCGTCTGGGTGCAGCTGGATCAGAATCTGTTCCGGCAGGGCAGCACGGGGTCGCTGCTCTTTCCATCGGAGAGCCGGTTCGGCGCCGCGGGGTTCCAGGGCGGGTTCGATATCGATTCAGTCAGCCAGTGCAGCGGGGCGGGTACCCGCCCACGGGTGGATGGGAAGCGGGGAAGCGGGGAAGCAACGAAGCGCCCCCGGAAAGCCGGCCGTGTAGGGGCGAGGCGTGCCTCGCCCGACAGTACCGGAGGCCCCTCCGAATGCTCCCGGGCGACGCACGCGTCGCCCCTACGGACCCGCGTCGACGATACCATGATGTACGTGGATCTCGACACGCCAATCCCTCCTGCTGGGACGACCGTATTCGACATCGCCTACGGGTTCGCGGTCCCAGAACACGGGGCCGACCGGATGGGCCGGGATGGCGCACTCTACGAGATCGCCCAGTGGTATCCCCGGATGGCGGTCTACGACGACGTGCATGGCTGGAACACCGACCAGTACCTGGGCCAGGGCGAGTTCTACCTGGAGTACGGGAACATTGCCTACGAGGTCACCGTCCCAGCGGGCTACATCGTGGCGGGGACCGGTGTGCTCCAGAACCCTGCCGACGTGCTCACCGACGCTCAGCGGAGCCGGCTCGCCGCCGCACTCAAGTCGGACACCACGACGCATATCGTGACCGGCCCGGAGCTGACGTCCGGAGCAGCCCGTCCGGTGAATCAGGGCTCCCTCACCTGGCGCTTCCGGGCCGACGACGTGCGGGACGTGGCCTGGGCGGCGTCGCCCGAGTACCTGTGGGACGCCTCCGGCTGGGAGGGCGTGCTCGCCCAGGCGTACTATCGCCCGTCGGCAGAGGAGACCTGGAAGGACGCGGCCAAGATGAGCCGCTTCTCCATCCAGGAGTACAGCACCCGCTGGCTGGGCTATCCGTACCCGCAGATCTCGGCGGTGGAGGGCCCGGTCTCGGGAATGGAGTACCCGATGGTGGCGATGGAGGCCAGGGGTAAGGACGGACCGGACCTGTACAACGTCCTCACCCACGAGGTCGGACACATGTGGTACCCGATGGTCGTCGGGTCGGACGAGCGGCGGTATGCGTGGATGGACGAAGGATTCAATACATTCATCAATACCTTCTCCGAGGAAGACTACTGGCACCGGGACGACTCGGCGGTGCGGCAACGGGAGCGGCAGCTGGTGATTGGCGTCGATCAGACGCCGACCGCTCAGCCTATCATGACCCCCGCCAACCGGTACAAGGCGAGCAGCAACCTGCTCAGCCTGGCGTACGTGAAGCCCTCGATCATGCTGTTGACGCTGCGGAACAAGGTGCTCGGGCCAGAAGTGTTCGACAGTGCCTTTCGCGAGTACACCCGCAGTTGGGCCTTCAAGCACCCCCAACCCTCCGATTTTTTCCGGACGATCGAGGCGGTGTCGGGCCGGGACCTCGCCTGGTTCTGGCGTGGGTTCTTCTATACCACCGCCGCACTCGACCAGACGGTCGAGTCGGTGAAGCAGGAGCCGGATGGGAGCGGGCAGATCACGCTCACCAATCTGGGCGACGCCGTGATGCCGGTGGAGCTCGAGCTGGGCTTCGACGATGGAACCACCGAGCTGCGGAAGCTACCGGTGGAAATCTGGT
>DASYVW010000627.1:0-3046 GCA_035936675.1 Gemmatimonadales bacterium | reverse complement strand
AGCTCCTTGCGCCGGCTGGAGAGCCTCGCCGCCGAGCCGCCATCGAGTCGCAGTTCACCCAGGGTGTAAAGGACCAGCATGCTTACCGCCCAATTAACCGGAGGACAACGACTTGACGCTCAGCTTGACGGCGAGTTGCGAGGCCGGTGCTAGAGTGTGGGCACACTAATCGAAAGTCGCGCCGATTGGGGTCGGGCGACGCTGTGTTGGATCGAGAAATGAGGCTGCTGCGATGACGCATGAGCCGGAGGACGAGGGCGGGGTAGCTGAACGGTTCGAGTACTTCATGGTCCGGCTGACTCGATCCCCCCGTGACCCAGACCGTGTGGCGGGGCTGATCGAGCGGTTGGGCTCCGGCCAGAAGCGGAGCTTCGACACTGGCGAGCAGCTGGTCCGGCTGGTCGGTGGCGGGTTCGCACCCGAACTGAACATGCAGCCCACGAATGGCGACCGCAATGCCGTTGAAGGCCATACCATTGGTCCATCGCTCGACGATGGCATCTAGGAGGCAGTATATGCGCTCAATGCATGTGGCAATGCTCGCGTTTGCCCTCAGCCTCCCCCTGCCGAGCGCGGCCCAGTCGGGCGCGGCGCAGGACACCACCCAACCAGCCCCGAAGAAGCACGGCGGGCTGTTTGGCAAGGTGAAAGGACTGGCCAAGAACAAGCTGGTGCAGCAGGTAGCCAAGACCGCGGCGTGCAACATGGTGCCGGGTGGACAACTGGTCGCCGGAGCAATCGATAACGCGTCAGCCAAGAAGGCCGCCAAGAACGCCGCAACGAACGCGGCTAAAGACGCCGTGGCGGGTGCTGCCTTGGGCGCCGCCGCGGGCAAGAGCAGCCTATGCGGTGGGGGGCTCATGGGAGGCCTCGGTGGCAACCTCGGGGGGAACGTTGGGGGGAACCTCGCGGCTGCCGGGATAGCCAAGGGAGTGGCGGGGGTCGGAATTCCGGCGATGCCTACGACCGGCATGCCTGGTGTCGGCACCTCGGCGGACCAGATGAAGCAGATGGCGGAGCAGTATCAGAAGATGGGGATGAATCCGGTACAGATCAAAGCGATGCAGCAGCAGATGCAGATGGCCGCGGCGGCCACGCCCGGCACGGGAATGCCTGCGGGGGGGATCTCGCCCGAGCAGATAAAGCAGATGGAAGAGCAGTATCGAAAGATGGGAATGGACCCGGCACAGATCAAAGCGATGCTGCAGATGATGACCGACGCGTCAGCGGGGGAGGCTGAGCAGTCAACTCCGCCGCGGTGATGAAGCGCGGGGCCACCCTTGGTTTAGAGCGCAAGGGCCAGCTGTACGCCGGCCGCTTGGACGATTGCGATGGGCGATAACGGTTCGTCCTGCTCCGCGACATGGAGAGCGCCCCGGAACTTCACTCGCCGGAGTGCCCGTCCCACCTCGACCCGGGCAGCAGAAGCCGTGTTGCACCGCTCACTGAGGTGGGCCAGCACCACGACCGACAGGCCGGGGTGGTGGAGCTCGGCCAGGAGCTCGGCGGCCGCACGGTTGGAGAGATGGCCGCCTGATCCGGCAATCCGACGTTGTACGACGGGAGGGTAGCCGCTGGTCCGGAGCTGGACCTCGTCGTGATTGGCCTCGAGCACGATGGCGGTGAGATCGCGGAGCAGATAGCGCACAGCCGTGGTGGGCCGGCCGAGATCGTACGCCACCCCGATGCTGGCCCCCTTCGGGTCTCGCACCACGATGGCGAGCGGCTCGGCGGCATCGTGGCTGGTGGGACACGCTTCGACCATGAACGGGCCCAGCTCGACTCCAGCGCAAAGCCCGAGCGCACGATGCTGGGCGTCTTCCATCTCCACCGCGAGCCGACCCCAGGTCCCTGGCGTGGTGAGCACCGGAATCCGAAGCCGGCGTGCCAGTAGCGCCGCCCCGCAGGAATGGTCGCCATGCTCGTGCGTGAGGGCGATGCCAACAAGGCGCGCCGGATCGAGTCCCACAGCCGCCGCGCGCCGTTCTACCTCCCGGGCGCTGAAGCCGGCATCGATCAGGAGCGCCGCGCCCTCCGCCTCCACAGCACAACAGTTTCCCCGGGATCCCGAGCCGAGCATATAGAGCGTCATCATCGGCGGGTGCTCCGCGCGAAAGTCCGACGCAGCGACTCGCGGCGCTCGGCAGAAAAGGTGACATTCCGCCGGCTCATGACCCGCTCCGCGATCCGCAGAAAGCCGTCCTCGGTCATCCGCTCGCTTCCCGCGCAGCCCCATGCGAACGGCGGGACATACTTCGGCGGCATGGGCGTACCGAACACGTTGGCGCCGACGGAGACCACCGTCCCCGTGGCCAGCATCGTCCCGATCGCCGTCTTAGCGTGATCTCCAATCAGACTTCCCACGTTGAGGCGCCCGGTATCGATTCGCTGGCCATCGACCTCGAGGCGAACCTGGCCGTACGTGTTCTTGAGATTCGAGGTGGTGGTACCCGCGCCGAGGTTGACCCACGGGCCGATGACGCTATGTCCTACGAACCCGTCATGGCTCTTGTTGGCGAAGCCGAGGAATACACTGGCCGCGACCTCACCCCGGACCCGGCACTCCGAGCCGAACACCGAGGCCCGGATGAATCCCCCGAGGATCCTGGTCCCCGGCCCCACGTAGACCGGACCCTCCAGCCGGGTGCCGTTACGGACCTCGGCTCCCTGATCGAGCACGACCGCACCGTTCCTCAGGTCGAATACCACCCCGGGTTCGACGTTCGCACCCAGAGACACCAGGTGGGTGGGGTCGCCCAGGACCACGCTCCCCACCGGTACGCCGTCGTTCGGTGCCGCGAGGAAGTCGGCGCAGTCAGCGGGCAGAAGCTCTTCCAGTGCGGTGAGCAGGTCGAACGTGCCGCGCAGAAGGACGCCCTCGATCGCGAGCTCCGGTCCCTTGGTGTGAGGGCCGTCCCAGCGTTCACCGGCGGGGATCACCCAGCCGACAGTCTGGCCCGCGTGGACAAACCGGCGAGCGGCTCCCGGATCGATAGGCGCACCGGTCGGCGCGAACCACGCCGCACCGATGATTGCCGGCCCGTCG
>DASYVW010000626.1:0-2033 GCA_035936675.1 Gemmatimonadales bacterium | reverse complement strand
CGATGAGCACCGCGACGCCGAAGGAGACGCCGAGGACTTGGCGCAGCCGGCCCCGGCTGGTGGGAGGGACCAGCGTGGTTGTGCCGATGATATGATCCGCGCGATCGGAGGTGTCGGTCAGCTGGAAGTCCTGCGAGGGTGGGCTGTAGGCTACAGGCGCAGGGTCGTGGGAGCTAGTGCTCGGCAGTCGCGAGTCACGAGTCACGAGGTCGCGAATCGCGACGTTCGATTAAAGGTCCGAATGCGGCCAGCACGACGCCTCCACGGTGCCTAGGGTGGTGCAGACGATGCAACCGCCCTGTTCCAGCACCGGAGGACTCCATGCGCAACATCCCGTGCGCCATCCTGATCGCCGCCGCGTACGGCTGCAGTAACGCATCCCAGGTTACTCAGCCACATCAGCAGCAAGCCGCAATCGCCGCAGTGCAATACCAAGTGGTCAAGCTGCCATCGATACCCGGTGGCACTCAGAGCCGGGGCATGGCCATCAACCGCCAGGGTTGGGTCGCCGGCTGGTCCAACCAGGCGGACGGGACCCGGCGCGCGGTCCTCTGGAAGAACGGAGTGCTCACCAACCTCAATACCCTGGGCGGGCCGAGCAGTACGGTGCCCTGGCCGGGGCTGAACGACGAAGGCATGGTCGTCGGCATCTCCCAGACAGGCGAGGCGGATCCGCTGCACGAGGACTGGAGCTGCGAGCTGGGCGTCTTCCTCCCCGAGGCGACTGATCTCATCTGCCGCGGGTTCATGTGGCAGAACGGCGTCCTGCGCCAGCTCCCCGCGCTCGGCGGCAACCAGAGCTTCGGCACCGGCATCAATAACGCGGGCCAGGTGGTGGGGTGGGCCGAAACCGCGGTGCACGATCCTACTTGTGTCGACGCGCAGGTGCTCCAGTTCCGGGCAGCGCTATGGGACCCGAAGAACGGCAGCAACGGCAAGGTAAAGGCGCGAGAGCTCCCTCCCCTTCCTGGCGATTCTGCCTCGGCCGCGACGGCGATCAATGATTTCGGTCAGGCCGTCGGCATCTCCGGCAAATGCGACCAGGCGGTCGGGCGTTTCAGCGCCCTTCACGCGGTGCTCTGGGACAAGAATGGCAAGCCGAGCGAGATCCCCAATCTCGGCGGGCTAACCTGGCACACGCCAATGGATATCAATGCCCCGGGTGACGTGGTCGGGTTCTCCAACCCGCCGGGAGAGAACCCGGAGGGCGACTTCATCGCCCACGCCTTCCTCTGGACCAACGGCGCGCCTGAGGCCGAGGACCTCGGCACCCTGGATCAGGATCCGGTGAGCGAGGCGTTCGCCATCAATTCTGAGGGCCAGGTGGTCGGGGTTTCGTTCGGCGACGTCATCGGCCCGCGCGCCTTTCTCTGGCAGGACCACGTGCTGACCAACCTCAACGACCTGGTGGACATCGCGCCGGACGTTCTGCTCTCGGCTCAGGACATCAACGATGCGGGGCAGATCACCGGCCGGGTGCGTGACGGTGTCACCGGCGAGGTCCGCGCCTTCATCGCGAGCCCTGTCGATCTCACGAGCTCTGGTTCGTCGAATTAGGTAGAGGACCGCGGGCGAGCGACGCACTGACGGTATCTTGATATGATGACCCCCCAAGGCCCGCTCGACCCCGATGCCTGCAGCCGGGCCATCGCCTCGCGCGACCCGCGGTTCGACGGAGTGTTCTTCGTCGGCATCAGCACCACCGGGATCTACTGCCGCCCGATCTGCCCGGCGCGGATCTCCTACCCCGAGCGGCGGCGATTCTTCCAGTCGGCCGCGGCCGCCGAGCAGGACGGGTTCCGACCCTGCATGCGATGCCGGCCGGAGCTGGCCCCTGGACGAGCGGTGTGCGACGCGGTCCCCCGGGTCGCCCGGGCCGCCGCGATGCGCATCGCCGCTGGCGCGCTTAACGGCCGGAGCGTGGCGGAGCTGGCCCAGGAGCTGGGAGTTAGCGAGCGTCATCTCCGGCGCTCCATGGAGCGGGAGCTGGGCGTGGGTCCGGTGGAGCTGGCGCAGACTCATCGCCTGCTCTT
>DASYVW010000625.1:0-6773 GCA_035936675.1 Gemmatimonadales bacterium | reverse complement strand
GGCCGTATGCCGCTGACGGCACCGAGCCCCTCCGCTCGACGAAGCACCAAGGCTGCCCGGGCGCCGCGCATGACCGCCCCCGGCCGGATGGTGACTTGGACCGGCCGCGAGCGCGGCGCATCCGATGCCCGGCGGTTCCTGGACTCCATCGCGGGTTCCGCCGCCGGAGGAGTGGGCGATCCCGACGAAGTCAGGGTCCCGGCGGCAACCGAGTCCAGTTCAGCGATGAGACCGCTGTCCGGCTGGTCCTCTGAGCCCGCTCCAGCGCCCTCCACCGCGCGACCCAGCGTATCGACCGACCGGAACAACAATTGGAAGACCGCGGGCGTCGCCGACAGGCGGCCGTGCCGCAATGCGTCCAGCAGGTTTTCGGCGGCGTGGGCCAGCTGAGCGACCGGCGCATACCCCATCGTCGCCGCCATACCCTTGATCGTATGGATGGCGCGGAAGAGCCGGTCCACCGGCTCGACCGCAGCCGGGTCACGTTCCCATTCCAGCAGCGAGCTGTTACATGACTTCAGGTGCTCGCGACTTTCCGCGAGAAAGAGTGCAGCATACTTGGACAGATCCATCGCTCAGGCCAGGACGCGCTGGACCGCCTCGAGTACGCGCGATGGCTGAAACGGCTTGACCACGAAGTCCTTGGCGCCGGCCTGAATGGCCTCGACGACCAGGGCTTGCTGGCCCATGGCGCTGCACATCAGGATCTTGGCCTCGGGGTCGGACTTGCAGATCTCGCGCACGGCTTCGATACCGCCCATGTCGGGCATCACGATATCCATAGTGACGAGATCGGGCTTGAGCTGGCGGTATTTCTCCACAGCCTGCACACCCGAGTCGGCTTCGCCGACGACTTCAAATCCGGCCTGGCTCAGGATGTCGCTGATCATGGTGCGCATGAAAATGGCGTCATCGCAGACGAGCACTGTGTGATTCACAAACTCCCTCCACGCGTGGGAACGGACTGCAGATTGCTCAGCCTCCGATGATCGGTGCGAACAGGGCGTCCACGTCGAGCAATATGAAGTGCTGGTCTGCGCTGACCCCTACGGCTTTCACCAGACGAGGGTCGACGCCAGGGAGGTCCCGGCGCTCGACGACTGAAGCGGCGGGAACTTCGAGAAAGTCCAGGACCTGCCCCACACCCAGCCCGTAATTGCGCCCCCTCGCCTCCAGAACGACGATGGCCCCCTCGTCGGAGGGTCGCCGGTCTTGCTGAAGCAGGAGGTGCCCGTCGAGTACGGTGAGCAGGCTGCCCCGGACGTTCACCAATCCTTCAACCGCATCCGGCACACCGGGAATGCGGGTGGCCGGCAGGCGCGGGAGAATCTCACGCACGATCCCTGCCGGGGCCGCGCAGATAATTTCACCGATTCGAAAGATGACGGCGTGGAGCGTGGGAGAGTTAGCCATCTCTATTAAAGAACCGAAGATAGCTCAGGGGCTGGGCGCGGGCAACCATTTCTTCGCCACCCGCGACAACCAGTGCAGGCCGTAGATCCTCGGGCCACTCGGAGTGGAACTCAAGTGGTGCTCCGCTCACAGGATGGCGGAATGCCAGAGCCGCCGCATGAAGGGCTTGGCGGGGGGTGACCCGGTCCAGCATCTCGGCGGAGCGTCGGCCTTCTCCCGAGATCCTCCGGCTGCCTCCACCCCCATACACCGGGTCACCCACCACAGGATGCCCAATGTGCTCCAGATGAACCCTGATCTGGTGGGTTCGGCCCGTATGCAGTTCCAGCCTGAGCAGGTCGACCACATCGAAGCGGGCAACGACGCTCGCCTCGGTCCGGGCGATCCGACCGAGGGGCGAGACAGTCATGCGCTTCCGGTCCTGGGGGTGCCGGGCGATCGCTGCCTCGACCCGGGTGGGACTGGAGTCGAGATGGCCCCAGGCCAAAGCAGCGTAGCTCCGGCTCACCCGGCGGGCGGCCAGGGCAGCACCCAGGCGCCGATGGGCCAGATCGGTCTTGGCTACCAGCATGAGCCCCGAGGTGTCGCGGTCCAGCCGATGGACGATGCCGGGCCGCCCCTCGGCCCCTCCAGCCAGCGTGGTACCGCGCGCGATCAAGGCGTTGACGAGGGTGTCATCCCAATGCCCGGGGGCCGGGTGAACTACCAGGCCGGCAGGCTTGTCGATGATGGCAAGGTGCTCGTCCTCGAAAACGAGCGTGAGTGGGATGGCGGCGGGTTGAAGCGTTCGTGGCGGTTCGTGCTCGGGGATCTGAACAGTTACGACCTGGCCCCGGACCAAGAGACGTGAGGCGCGAGCGACTTTTCCATCGACTGCGACCCGCTTGTCGGCAACCAGACGTGCGGCCTGGGTCCGGGAGATCGACATCTGGTCGGCGAGAAACCGATCCAGCCGCTCGGTGGAATCACCGAGTACTGTGAATTCAATGCCGCCCCCCTGCCCCGCGTTCACACCACCGAAGCCGACTCCGGCTCCGGCTCCGGCTCCGGCCGGCGGGCATCCTCCCGCCACAGCGAGATGGCCAGGGCGATGGCCCCACAGCTCACGGCAATGTCCGCGAGGTTGAACGTAGGCCACCGGAGCGCGCCGATTCCCACGTCGAGGAAATCCACGACCCCGCGTGCACTGCGCACCCGGTCGACCAGATTGCCGATGGCGCCACCCGCGACGAGTCCCAGGGCGAGCTGACGGAAGCGGTCGCCGGGAGGACTACTGCGGGACATCCGGGCCAATACGAACACGGCCAGGAGTGCCACGGTGAAGAAGATCCAGCGGGAATAGGGCCCCACGTGAAGACCGAAGGCCGCCCCCTGGTTGTACACCAGCCGGAGCTGGAACCAGTCGCCAAAGACCGAGACACCCGGCGTACGCAGCAGCGTGGCCTCCGCGATCACCTTGGTGACCAGGTCGAGAACCACGGTGGCCGCGGCGGCCAGCACGAACACCCGGCGGGCCTCGCCAGGCGCCGCAGGGTCAACGGCGCTTGCCATCTTCTTCTCTCTCTTTGCACGTGATACAGAGCCGCGCATGGGGCAGCGCATCGAGCCGCTCGAAGTTGATCTCCTGCCCGCACTGCTGGCAGTGACCGAACTTCTCCGGGCTGCCGTAGAGCCGGCGAAGCGCCTCGTTGACGTGCCAGAGGTAGCGCCCTTCCTGGGAGGCAAAGAGGAACTGCTTCTCCCGCTCCATCGCGTCGGTCCCCTGGTCCGCCATGTGGAAGGAATAGGAAGAGAGATCGCCATCGGCGGATTGCAGCGTCGCGTTGAAGGACTCGTCGTAAAACCCCAACTCCTTCATGACGCGGGCTCGCTCCTCCATGAGGCGCTTCTCGAGATGTGTCAACTGTTTCTTATTCATTAATCGTCCAAGGTTGAGGCCGATTCAGTCCTGGCCATGCTGATAACGTTGCACTCCGACCACCGCACCATGCCCGTCGATGTCCACCCGCTGTTCGAGGTCGGCTGCGGGCGCCCGAGCACCCACTTCCAGGCCGCGGGCCAGCGTCTCGCCCCGAATAAAGCCGGCATGAGCGTTCACCGCATCGGCGAGCGGCGGATCACCGTCGATCCAGAGAGAGATCCGATCGGTGTAGAGATACCCAGCCTCTTTCCGGATGCGCTGCACCCGATTCACCACCTCTCGGGCCAGACCCTCGCGTCGCAACGCGTCGTCGAGATGCGGATCCAGCGCGACGACAAAGGGGCCACTGCTTTGCACCAGCCAGTCGCTCGCCACCTCCCGCTCAACCGCAACATCCTCCGGCATATAGGTCACCGGCTCGCCCTCGAGCTCCAGCGTGGCGGGGCTTCCACCCTCCAGGCTCCGGAGCTGCCCCGGGGTCAGGCCGGCGGCAGCCGCGACCACTGCTGGCGTGCGCTTGCCGTAACGTTTGCCGAGTGTCCGGAAGTTCGGCTTGGGCCGGAGCCGGACCAGATCAGTATCCGATGCGACGACCTGGATCTCCTTCACATTCACCTCGGCCCGAAGCAGCTCAAGCAGCTGGTCGAGCGCGGGGCCCCGCACCCCGTTAGGCACGGCCACCTGCATCCGCCCCAGCGGCTGACGCACCCGGATGTTGCGCTCCTCGCGGGCCGAACGGGCCAGCGAAGCTAACCGGCGCACAGCATCCATGGCAGCTTCCAGCTCAGGCACCCTGAGCCCACGTGGTACCGGAAACCGCGCCAGGTGCACGGATGTTCCCGCCAGGGCCCGATGGAGCCAATCGCTCAGGAAGGGAGCGGCAGGTGCCATGAGCCGGCTGACGGTAGTCAACGTCTCATGCAGGGTTGCCAGGGCCGAGGGATCGGGCACGGCGTCCGGGGCCCAGAAACGAGGGCGGTTCAATCGGACGTACCACTGGGAGACGTCGTCAACCACGAAGTCCATGATCGCACGGACCCCGGCAGTCACGTCGTACCCACTCCACGCCTGAGTCACCGTTTCCACCGTGGCGTCCAGCTGGCTGAGGAGCCAACGATCCACCAGGGGCCGGTCAGCGGGTGCAGGGGCGGCTTCCGGCGACCAATTACCAGCATAGCCGGCAAAGAACACGTAGCTGTTCTTCAACGCGTTGAAGAACTTGCCGGCGACGTCGGGGATGGTCCGCGGGTCGAAGCGCTTGGGCAGCCACACCTGGCTGGATGCAAGGAGATAGAGGCGGATAGTGTCCGCGCCGAACTGCTTGATCACCTCCCATGGATCGACCACGTTCCCCTTGCTCTTCGACATCTTCTGGCCCTGCGCATCCTGGATCAGGTCGTTCACGATCACGTGCCGGTACGCGGTGCTGTCGAAGGCCGTCGTCGCAATCGCCAGGAGCGAGTAGAACCAGCCGCGCGTCTGATCCACCCCTTCACAGATGAAGTCGGCCGGAAAGTGAGCGGCGAATTCGTCTTTGTGCTCGAAGGGGTAGTGCCACTGGGCATACGGCATCGAGCCCGAGTCGAACCAGGTGTCGATCACCTCCGGCATGCGGCGCATTCGGCCGCCGCAATGGCATGCCCACGTGTACTCGTCGATGAACGGCTTATGCGGATCGAAGCCCTCAGGCAACGGGCGGCCCCAGCGCTCGGCCAGCTCGGCGTAGCTCCCGATCACTTCGACGTGGGTCGCATCGTCCTCGCAGACCCACACCGGTAGGGGCGTGCCCCAATAGCGATCCCGTGAGAGAGCCCAGTCGACGTTGTTCTCCAGCCATTCGCCAAAACGCCCCGCGCCCACCTCGGGCGGATGCCAGTCCACCTCACGGTTGAGCTCCAGCATCCGGTCTTTCACCGCCGAGGTGCGGACAAACCAGGAGTCACGCGCGTAGTAGATGAGCGGGCTGGAGCAGCGCCAGCAATGGGGATACTTGTGGCTATACGGCTCGGTCGAATGCCAGCGGCCCTCCTGCTTGAGGCGCTGGATGATAAGGTCATTGGTTTCCCGAGCCGTGACCAGCCGCCCCTCGATCTCGGGCCAGCTGGTTCCCACGAAGGTGCCATCGGGAGCGACCGGCCGGACCAGGGCCAATCGGTGCTCGATCCCTGCCTGGAAGTCATCTGCCCCGAATGCGGGGGCCATGTGCACCAAACCCGATCCGTCTTCCGACGTCACGAAGTCGGCGGCGATCACCAGTCGCGAGGCCCGGTCCTCCGGAAGTGGCACGACATCGAGCGGGCGCCGGTAGCGCTGACCGATCAGTTCGTGACCCTTGAAGGTCCGGATGGCCCCGAGCTCGCTGAAACTGGGGGCGCCCCGCTGGGGGCCGCTGGGAAGCGACGCGCGCGCCGTGGCGAGAATGAGCCGGCGGTCGCCCACGGCGTACTCGCCATATTCCATCTCGGGATGAACCGCCACCGCGACGTTCGATAGCAGGGTCCACGGTGTCGTCGTCCACACCAGGAGCTGTCGCTTCGGATCCTGCTCCAGGGGAAAGGTGACGTACACCGAATTCGTGGTGACGTCCTCGTACCCCAAGGCAACCTCGTGGCTCGAGAGCACGGTTCCGCACCGGGGGCAATAGGGGAGCACTCGGTGGCCGCGATACAGCAGGTTTCGCTGGTGCAGCCGCTGGAGCAGCCACCACACGCTCTCGATGTAGTCGTTGCTCAGCGTGACGTATGGGTGTTCGTAGTCGAGCCAGTAGCCGATCCGGTCCGAGAGCGATTCCCATTCCTCCTGGTACTTGAAGACGCTCTTCCGGGCGCGGGCGTTGAACTCCTCCACGCCGAAGCGCTCGATTTCCTTCTTCCCGTTGAGCTTTAGCTCCTTCTCGACCTCGATCTCCACCGGCAGGCCGTGCGTATCCCACCCCGCGATGCGGGTCACCGACTCGCCTTGCATGGCGTGGAACCGGCAGACCAGATCCTTGATCGTGCGGGAGAAGACGTGGTGGATACCGGGTCGCCCGTTGGCGGTGGGCGGGCCCTCGTAGAAGACAAACGGGGAGCCGTCCCGGCGGGCCTCGATGGTCCGCTGAAAGAGACCTTCGGCTTTCCAGAGGGCGAGCTGGCGCTCCTCCAGCGCGTCCGACGTGAGATCGGGCCAGGTGGGAAACGCCATCAGGACACGCGCTCCGCCAGGCCGACGATCAGTCGGGTCAGCGATGGCTCCGCCCGGCCTGCGGTCGCGATGATGCGTCCGATGTCGGCCGGCTCGAGGGCGTCGGGCAGACACTGGTCAGTGATGATCGAGATGCCGAGTGTCCGCATCCCCGCGTGCACCGCCACGATGACTTCCGGCACGGTGGACATTCCCACGACATCGGCTCCCATCATCCGAAGCATGCGGTACTCGGAGCGGGTCTCGAGATTAGGCC
>DASYVW010000624.1:0-5390 GCA_035936675.1 Gemmatimonadales bacterium | reverse complement strand
GGCGAGCACCACGACGGTAGTCAGCCAGACTGGCCAAAATGGGCGGCGCCACGCCCTCACCCGATCGATCTCCCCCTTCCAGCGCTCCTGCTCCTGCTTCGCGGCACCGATCAGGGCCATCCAGGACGACTCGAGGCGGCGAGCGGTCGCGGCCAGCGCCCTCTGCCACTCGTCCTGGCCCAGACGTCCGCGGGTCCCTGAAGCCGCCGCGGCAGGGACTGTCTGCTCCAGCGCATCGAGCGCACTCACGAAGGTCGCGCCGCCGCTCCCGAGACGTGAGGCGATCGCCCGCACATCCTCGGCGCTGAGGAGGACACGGGCGAGCTTGCCGGCAGGCAGCCGGGACTCGGCCCCCGCCGCTCTCAGGCGGGCGTTCACCGCGTCGGCCAACCGCTGGGCAGCGGCCGCAACGGCGCGCTCCCAGAGATCGAGCCAGGCCACTCGCCCGAGCGATGCGACAGCGCTGTGGCGATCGCCGCCTGCGGCAAACGAGCGCGCGGCCCCAGCACGGTCGAAGATGCCGGTGACCAGATCCAGCCTGATGTCGTCGAGGACGATATCCAGTGAGCCACGGTCGGTCGGGCCGGCCGGTGGGTCGCTCAGCCGGCCAAGAGAGGGACCGAGCTCCGGAACCATCCAGGATTCGGACGAAGTGGGCGGAAGGCTCACGGCGACTGCCGGAGAATTACCGTAGAATGGCCTGCATGACGCGTTCCGTATCACTCAGATCCTGGAACACGGCATGGGCGCCGCAGGCCTCGAGTTCGGCAACCGAATAGGCCCCGGTTGCGACACCCACCGCGCGCGCACCGATGCATTGGCCGCAGGCGACATCGGCTGGAGTGTCACCGATGATCACGACCTCGGCTCCCGAGGGAACTCTGCCGAAGAAGGGCTGGGCCCGGCGCGCAGCGATGGGCGGCAGATCAGGGCGGTCGGCAGCGTCTGACCCATAGGCCCCACCGGGAAACGCGTGGGGTTGAGCCCAGCCGAGCGCAGCTTCAGGGCGGCGCCTTCCGCCAGGTTGCCGGTGAGAAGACCGAGAACTACTCCCGGTTCGGCTTCGAGGCGATCGAGCAGGGCGTGGACACCGGGCATGACCGTGGTGCGCGCGGAGGGTTGCCCCAGCTCGTACTCGAGGAGGTTGACATATCGCCGGCAGAGGGTTTCGACCCGCTCGGAGGGGTGGGGGCCACGCTGCCCGGCGGCCTCGAGCAGCTCGGCCACGATCTGGGGATCGGTCTTGCCATCGAACCGCACCCGGTCGAAGGCGAGAGTTTCGCCGACTTCTTCGCCAATGGCAGCCATGATGGCCCGCCGTCCGGCGCCTGCGGTAAGCAGGATAGTGCCGTCGATGTCGAACAGGAGGAGCTTGTTCCTCATCGCTGTTCCAACCGGCGTACCGCCACAAGCCGCTCCCGGAGACTGGCCGCCCGGGTCCCCGGCAACCACGATTCGATCAGCATGCCGCCGCAGGATAGAGTGGCGTGGACCAGAGTGTCCGCCTCGCCGGCGAACGCCACGTGGGTGATCCCCTTAGCGGACTCGCCGCGGAAGAAGAGGAGGTCACCCGGCCGGACAGCCTGGAGCGAAATGTGCTCGCCGCAATCGGCCTGCTGCCCCGAGTCTCGCGGCAGGTTTATCCCGCGCGCCGCGAAGGTGGTCTGCACCAGACCCGAGCAGTCTACACCCCATGGGGTGACTCCTCCCCACAGATAAGGGCTTCCGGGAAAGTGCTCCAGCGCCCAGCGTTCCGGAGCCTTAGTGCACGCCTCTGCTCGAATCTCGTTCAACCGCCGGATGCTTCCGCCCAACACCCGGCCCTGGCGTCCGTCGGGTAAGACCACTGCTCCGGCCTCGAACATCACCCGGGCCCGGAGCGGGAGCGCGATGTCCCTCTCGTCCACTCGCACCAACGCGCCTTCACTCCACCCGAGCGATCGAGAGCGCCAGTCCTCCGCCGTGCGGTCATCGACCTCCAGGAGATAGCCGGCGTGGATCCAGCCGTGGTACCCGTCTGCATGGATGCGGACGCGCCGCCATTCATCGGTGCGCTCCACGATCGAGGCGGTCTCGCCGAGCACCAGCTGGGTGACCTGCTCAGCACGTACCGCCGGCGCCGCTAGAGCCGGTGCGACAGCAGCACGTCCGATGACCGAAGGCATGGCGGTGGGAGAACTCAGGAACTCTTCTCGGGTGTGGTGGATTCCGCGCACTGGCGGCAGTGGGTGACCCCTTTGAAGCTGCAGAGCAGACAGATGAAGGTCCCGCACTTGGCGCAGGGATACCCCTCAGAGGCACGCTCTTCACGGCCGCAGGCGCGGCACTCCATGGCATCGTGTTCGTGGAGCTTGCTCATCGAACAACTCAGGATGTGATGTTGTACCGCTTGATCTTGTTGATCAGCGTCGCGCGGGATATGCCGAGCTCGATGGCGGCCCTGGTCCGGTTGCCGTTGTGATGCTTCAGCGTGCGCTCGATATGCTGACGCTCGAGGTCTTCGAGGCTCAAGGGAGTATGCCGGCGGTCGCCCAGACCGGGGCGAGCCCGGAACTCGCCGGGCAGATGCTCGATGCTTATGGCCGGCTGACCGCGACCCAGGATGAGTGCTCGCTCGAGCACGTTCCGCATTTCGCGCACGTTGCCCGGCCAGGGATAGGCCAGCAAACGCTCCAACACCTCGCTCGACAGCGCCGGCGGGCCGTCGGGAAGCTCCGCCCGCAGGTCGCCCATGAGTCGCGTGATGAGCGCAAGGCGGTCATCGCGAGAGCGGTCGCGGAGCGCGGGCAGGGTAAGTGGCATGACGCTCAGCCGGTAGTACAGATCCTCCCGAAAACGCGCGCCCTCCACCTCCGCCTGGAGGTTCTTGTTTGTGGCGGCAACCAGCCGGACATCTACCGTGATCTCCCGGGTACCGCCCAAACGCCTGAAGGTCTTCGTCTCCAGCACCTTGAGCAGCTTGGGCTGCAGCTCGGGCGCCAGGTCGCCGATCTCGTCGAGGAAAATGGTCCCGTGGTCCGCGATCTCGAAGAGCCCCTGCTTCCGGTCCTTCGCGTCCGTAAAGGCGCCCTTCTCATGGCCGAACAACTCGGAGTCCAGGAACGTGGCGTTCAGGCCGGCGCAGTTCACCTCGACGAACGGCGCCTTGGCTCGCGGGCTGGAATCATGAATCATGCGTGCCACCCAGCCCTTGCCCGTCCCGCTTTCCCCGTTCAGCAGCACGGTGGTACGCTCGCTCTGGGCCAGCAAGCCCACCTGGTGGGCAAAGTCCTGCATGCCCGACGAGGTACCGAGCGAATCGAGCCCGTGGCCCGGCGCACTTTGAATCAAGAGCGCCTCATTGATCCGCCGCAGGCGTGCTTTGTCGGCGACGCGGGCGGTCGCCGCGGCGAGGTGCTCCATGTCCACGGGCTTGGTCAGGAAATTCTCCGCGCCGAGCTGCATGGCACGGACAGCAGTGGCAACGTCCGCCTGGCCGGTGAGGAGAACCACCGAGGCGACCCGCTGGCGCAGGTGTTCGAGCACTTCCATGCCGTCCATGCCGGGAAGCCCGAGATCCAGGATGACCACCTCCGGCCGTAGCCGGTCGAACGTGGCCAGCCCGGCCTCGCCGCTCAACTCCCGGGTGACCTCGTAGCCAAGGCGCTCGAAATAGTTCCCGATGCTGCGCAGAACGTCGACATCATCGTCAATCAGCAGAACCGAGCCGGCCATATGGACACCTTGTAGCCACAGGAACTTGCTACCATCAGCCGCATCATATGGGGAGCCACCGCGACGTTGCGGGCTAACCAGAAATTAGTCACTCGCCGTGTCTACGCCATGGCTACGGCACCATGATCCGGATCGCACCTGGAACCACGCTCGCGGTGAACGGGGTGGTCCCCCCTGGCTCGCCGTCGAGCTGGACCGGCTGGGGCCGATCGGTTTCGACTTTGACTTCCCGCCCTCGCACATGGCCGACGTACGCGTCGGGCCCCGAGGCGCCCGGCGTAAGCCGGAGCAGGTCCCAGACCGCGCGGAGGCTCTGCGGGAAGTTATCGGCCCGCACCACCACGACATCGAGCAGGCCGTCATCCGGTGTGATGCCCGGCCCCAACTTCACGAAGGGAGGGATGACCTCGCCGCAATTGGCCACCAGAACCATCGCGGCGTTGGCCTCGTACTCGACGCCGTCGATGGTGATCGAGTGCAGCGTGCTCCGGAGCTCGGACATCAGCCGGAGGGTCGTTGCCACATAGGCCGCCATCCCCCAGCGCCGCTTGTGCTCCGAGAGGGTCCCTGCCATCACTCGTGCGTCGTATCCCGCCCCGCAGGCCACCGCGAAGTACTGCGGCCCGGCAGGCCGTTCCATTCGCCCGAGATCGAATAGTCGGGGCTTTGCCCTCACGAGCGCACGGGCCGCCCGTGCCGGCGACGCCGGAATGCGCAGGTTGCCGGCCAGCAGGTTCCCAGTCCCGCCCGGGATCACCCCTAACGCGACGTCGGTCCCGACCAGTGCCGCCGCGGCCTGCATGGCCGTGCCATCACCGCCGAACACGGCCACCACGTCCACCTTCTCCCTCACGCCGTACTCGGCCAGGTGCCGGGCATCGCCGGGTCCCCCGGTCGCAAGAGCTTCGACCTCCCACCCAGCAGCTCGGAGCGTGGTGAGGATTGCGTTGACCGCAATGGGTGCCGTCCGGGCTGCCGCCGGATTGGCGATCAGCAATGCGCGGGGCACGCCTAGAACTCTCGTTCCCAGCGTATATCCGAGCCGATCTGATAAGGATTACTGATGACGATGCCGAAATCCCGCTGGCACGACTGCAGGGTGGGCTCGATGCTGGTGAGAAGGCTCCACTCCCGGCTGAACCTGAACTCGAGGCTGGCGCCAAGGTTGGAGTAGGTGAACTGGCTCAGGTTCTCAGGACAGAACCCGGCGTTGAGCGTCACAAAGGTCTTCCGCCCGAGCTGCCAACCGGCCGCGAGCTGGGAGAGGGACGGATTGCGATTGCCGCGGGTAACGCCCGGACGGATCTCGATCAGGTCCAGAGGAATACCGAGATCCTGGATCAGGGCGCGCTCCAGCTCGCTGGAGAGCGCGCTGGAAAAATAGGCCAGTCCGGTTTCCAGGGCGTTGGCCTGGCCCAGCCTCGCGGCCTCGTTGGCCGGATAGCCGGTGACCAGGTACGACACCAGGTCGGTTTCCGAGATCGGAGGGTTGAACGTGCTTTCGAGTGATACTTTGGGAGCGTAGAGCGTGCCCGTGATCTTGGCGATCACCGGGACCTCTTCGCCGCGAACCGCGCGAACCAGGTGCCGCGCCTGAATGTCCAGGGAGGCGTTCAAGTCGCCGAAGTACCGCACCGACCCACGCTCGACGGTGAAGTCCCGTATGACCGGTCCGA
>DASYVW010000623.1:0-14385 GCA_035936675.1 Gemmatimonadales bacterium | reverse complement strand
TGGTCATCCGCCTCGGCAAGGGACTCGATGCGGTGCGGCGCGACGGTGATTCGTGGACGGTGGGTGCGGGCCTCCCAGCGCCGCTGGCGGCCCGGCGGACGGCGGAGGCCGGGTTTGCCGGCCTGCATATCTTCGTCGGCGTGCCGGGAACGGTGGGTGGGGGCGTGTACATGAACGCCGGTTGCCATGGCAGCGACTGGTCCGAGGTGGTGCAGCGCGTCACCGTGGTGGATGCAACGGGGCGCGATAGCGTGCTCGAGCGCCCGGAGATTCCCTTCACCTACCGCCGGAGCGGTCTTGAGGGCAGGATCGTGCTGGAGACCACGGTCCGGCTGCGGCCGGAAGAGCCGGGGAAGCTGGCGGAGGCTGTGGCCGAAATGTTCGAGTGGCGCCAGCAGGGCACACCCTTCAATCAGCCCTGTTGTGGCAGCGTGTTCAAGAATCCCGCGGGACCGAGCTGGAAGCGGGAGGATGGCCCTCGGACCGCCGGACAGCTTATCGAGGCTGCGGGGCTCAAGGGCTTCACCAGAGGGGGCGCGCAGGTATCGCCGATGCATGCGAACTACTTCGTGAACACCGGGGAAGCGACGGCCGCCGATGTGCGGCGCCTGATCGAGCACGTGCAGAGTGTGATTCTGGAGCGCTTCGGGGTCCGCCTGGAGCCGGAGGTGAAGTTGATCGGCTCCCGGGGTGAGTACTTGAATAGCGTGAACGGTGAACAGTGAACTACTTCGTCCACGAATCCTCGTACGTCGATGACGGCGCGGTGATCGGCCGGGGGACCAAGATCTGGCACTTCAGCCATATCATGCCCGGCGCGGTCATTGGGGAAGGGTGTAATCTGGGACAGAACGTGGTGGTGATGCCCGGGACCCGGCTGGGCAACAACGTAAAGGTCCAGAACAACGTCTCCATCTATGAAGGGGTCGTGCTCGAGGACGACGTGTTTTGTGGGCCCAGCTGTGTGTTCACCAATGTGGTCAACCCGCGGAGCCACGTCTCCCGGAAGTCCGAGTACCAACGGACTCTGGTGCGCCGGGGTGCCTCGATCGGGGCCAATGCCACCATCCTCTGCGGCGTAACCCTGGGCGAGTACAGCTTCATCGGCGCCGGGGCCGTAGTCCGGAGCGACGTCCCCCCCTTTGCCCTGATGGTCGGCGTGCCGGCCCGGCGGGTCGGCTGGATGTGCCAGTGCGGGGTGCGGCTCCAGCTCAGGGACGGCAAGGGTTTGTGCGCCGCTTGTGGGGCCACCTACCGGGAAAGTGAGTCGGTTCTCCGCCAGATTGACCCACCCCGCTGATTCGGCTAAGTTCCCTAGCTGCCGATGGTTCCGCATTCCATGGCGCCCTCGCTCGGCCTCCATCGGGCTGAAGCACGGGCGCTTTCCAATGACCGCTCCGGACAAAGCGCGGAGCAAGGCATAGGGTCTCTGGTGAACGTACCCCTGCTGGATCTGGTGGCACAGTATCGTACGATCAAGGACGACGTGCTCCCGGCCGTGATGGCTGTGATCGAACGGCAGGGCTTTATCATGGGGCCGGAGGTGGCCCAGCTCGAGGCCGAGATCGCACGGCTTTCCCATGCCAGGCACGGCATTGCCTGCGCCAGCGGAACCGACGCACTGCTCCTTCCCCTCAAGGCCCTCGACCTCCGAGCGGGTGACGAGGTCATCACGACGGCGTTCACCTTTTTCGCGAGTGCCGGAACCATCCACAATGCGGGCGGCACGCCTGTCTTCGTGGACATCGATCCCGTCACCTTCAACATCTCCCCGGCCGCAGTTGAGGCCGCCATCACCCCAAGGACCAGGGGCATCGTGGTGGTCCATCTCTTCGGGCAGATGGCGGCCATGGAAGAGATCACCGCCATTGCCGGACGTCATGGACTGCCCGTCATCGAGGACGCCGCCCAGTCCATTGGGGCCCGGCGGAAGATTGAAGGGACCTGGCGAATGTCGGGGGAGCTGGGCATGGTGGGGACCCTATCGTTTTTCCCCACCAAGAATCTGGGTGCCTGGGGCGATGCCGGCCTGATCGTGACCCAGGACGACGCACTGGCCGAACGGTTGCGCCGCCTGCGGCTGCACGGTGGGTCCCGGCAGTATCTTCACGAGGAGGTCGGTACCAACAGCCGGCTCGACAGCCTGCAGGCGGCCGTGCTCCTTGCCAAGCTGCCCCATTTGACCCGTTGGAACGAGGCCCGCCAGCGGAATGCGGCCCGGTACAACGGTGCGTTCAGCGGACATCCCGCGATCTGTCCACCGCGCACGGACCCGGCGAATGACCACACCTTTCACCAGTACACCATCCAGGTGCCGCAACGCGATGAGCTCCAGGCTCATCTCAAGGCAAAAGGAGTGGGCCACGCGATTTACTATCCGCTGGCCCTTCACCTCCAGCCCTGCTTCGCGCACCTGGGTTACCGCCGAGGGAGTCTTCCGGCCAGCGAGGCAGCGATGGACTCGGTTATTTCCCTGCCGATCTATCCCGAGCTGACTCGCGACCAGCAGGACACGGTCATCGAGACCGTCACATCATTCTACGCGTGAGCCGACCGGAATGAGTATCGCGCAGGACCTGATCACCAAGGCGGAGCGCCGCCAGATCCAGTTCGGCATCGTCGGACTGGGCTACGTCGGACTGCCGCTTGCGGTCGAGCTGGCCCAGGCTGGATATCGCGTGCTCGGCTTCGATCTCAACCCCGACGTCGTCGAGGGGCTCAACGCCGGCCGGTCGCACGTCAAGGATGTCACTGATGCCCAGCTCCAGAAGCAGTGCGAGCGCTTCAGCGCGACGACCGACATGTCGCGCTTATCGGAGCCGGACGCGATCTCCATATGTGTCCCGACACCGCTGTCGAAGTTCAAGGATCCCGACGTCAGCTTCATCGTGGCTGCCACGGAAGCGGTGAAGAGGCGTCTCCGCCGCGGCCAGGCCATCATCCTCGAGAGCACCACCTACCCCGGCACCACTCGCGAGATCATGCTCCCGGCGCTCGAAAGCACCGGACTCACGGTCGGGCGGGATTTCTTCCTCGCGTTCAGTCCTGAGCGGGTGGACCCGGGCAACTCCCGCTACGGCACGCGGAACACGCCCAAAGTTGTCGGTGGTATCACCGCTGATTGCCGGCGAGTGGCGGTCGCCCTGTATCAGCCGGCCATCGATACACTCGTGCCGGTCTCCACGACCGAAGCCGCTGAGCTGGTCAAGCTGCTGGAGAATACCTTCCGGAGCGTCAACATCGGTCTGGTGAACGAGATGGCTATCGTCTGCGACAAGCTGGGAGTGGATGTCTGGGAGGTGATCGACGCGGCGGCCACCAAGCCGTTCGGGTTCATGAAGTTTCTTCCCGGACCTGGGCTCGGAGGACACTGCATCCCCATCGATCCCCACTATCTCGCCTGGAAGATGCGCGGGCTCAACTACAAGACCCGGTTTATCGACTTGGCCGGCGAGCTCAACACGGAAATGCCGATGTTCTGGGTTCACAAGCTGGCCGAGGCGCTCAACGGGCAGGGGAAGGCGGTGCGGGGAGCCTCGGTGCTGGTGCTCGGCGTGGCCTACAAGCGGGATGTCGAGGACATCCGGGAGAGTCCGGCACTCGACATCATCCGGCTGCTCGAGGGGCAGGGGGCGCGGGTCACCTACTTCGATCCGCATGTTCCGCGGTTCCGGGAGGACGGACAGGAGTTCCGATCGGTAGAGCTCACTCCCGATGTTGTTGCAGCAGCTGATTGCGTCATGATCGTCACCGACCATACCGTGGTGGACTACCGGATGATCAAACGTATGGCCAAGCTGATCGTGGACACCCGGAACGCAATCCCGAGGGAGCTGTGACATGCACGTAGCGATCATCGGAAGTGGTTACGTCGGGCTGGTGGCCGGGGCGTGTCTTGCCGAAACCGGCAACGACGTGACCTGCGTGGACGTGGATGGCGAGAAGATCGCCCGCCTGCAACGGAACGAGATTCCCATCTACGAGCCCGGGCTCGAGCCGATGGTCAAGCGGAATCAGGAGGAAGGGCGGCTCACCTTCACCACCGACATCGGTGCTGCGGTACGGAACGCTCGCGTCATCCTCATCGCGGTGGGAACGCCGCCCGGAGAGGACGGGTCGGCCGATCTCAAGCACGTGCTCGCAGTCGCGCGCGAGGTCGGCCGCCACATGAACGATCCCAAGATCGTGGTGACCAAGTCCACGGTGCCGGTCGGGACCGCGGAGAAGGTGCGCGCGGCGGTCCGCTCCCAGACGGATATCCCGTTTGCCGTCTGCTCCAACCCCGAGTTCCTGAAGGAAGGCGCGGCGATCGACGACTTCATGAAGCCGGACCGCGTCGTCATCGGGGTGGACGATGACGAAGCCCAAGAAATCATGGGAGAGCTGTACGCGCCGTTTACCCGGCAGGGTGGCAACCGTATCCTCTTTATGGACATCGCGTCGGCCGAAGTGACCAAGTACGCGGCCAATGCCATGCTGGCCACCCGGATCTCGTTCATGAATCAGATGGCGCTGTTCTGCGAGCGGGTGGGCGCCGACGTGAACCAGGTCCGCCTCGGCATCGGCTCGGACCAGCGGATCGGACGCGCGTTTCTGTACCCGGGGCCAGGTTACGGCGGGTCTTGCTTTCCGAAGGACGTCAAGGCGCTGATCCGAACCTCTGAGGAGCTTGGGCTCTCGCTGGACGTCCTGAAGGCGGTGGAGCAGGTTAACGAGTGTCAGAAGCTGGTCGTTCTGGAGAAGGTACTCCGCTATCTCGGGCAGAATCTCACTGGTAAGATCGTGGGCATCTGGGGCCTTGCATTCAAGGCCGAGACGGATGACATGCGTGAGAGCCCCACTATTCCGCTCATCGAGGGCCTCCTCGGTGCCGGGGCCAGAGTGCAGACCCACGATCCGAAGGCCACCGATTCTGCGCGCCTGATCTTTGGTGACCGGGTGATGTATGCCGCTGACCCGTACAGCGCCGCCCACGGCGCCGACGCGCTGGCGGTCATGACCGAGTGGCTGGTCTACCGTAATCCGGACTTTGAGCGGGTGCGAAAGCTGGTTCGGAGACCCCTGCTCATCGATGGCCGGAACCTTTACGACCCCGACCGCATGGCCGCGCTCGGGTTCGAGTATCACGGTATCGGCCGGGGCCGCAGGTGACGCGGCTTCTGGTCACGGGGGCCGCTGGCTTCATCGGCTCCCATCTGATCGAAGCGCTCCTGTCCCAGGGTGATGAGGTCGTAGGCGTCGACAACTTCGACGCCTTCTACCCCCGGGCCATGAAGGAACGCAATCTGGCCGAGGTTGGTCGAAGGCCGGGGCTTTCCTTCTGGGAGCACGACATCCTGGATGTCGCCGCCGTGCGCGAGCGGCTCACTCCAGACACGGTCGTCGTCCACCTCGCCGCCAAGGCCGGGGTACGCCCCTCCCTCGCGGACCCGGTCGGGTATGCCCGCGCCAATGTCACCGGCACCGCCGCCGTGCTCGAGGCAGCCAGGCAGGCGGGGGTGTCCCGCATCGTGTTTGGATCGTCCTCCTCGGTTTACGGCGACAGCACTCCGGCACCGTTTCGGGAGGACGCAACGGCCGTGGTCCCGGTGTCCCCGTACGCTGCGACCAAGCGGGCAGCGGAGCTGCTGCTGAGCTCGGTTACCCCGATCTACGGCTTCCGGGCAGCGTCGCTTCGGTTTTTCACGGTCTACGGCCCCAGGCAGCGGCCTGACCTGGCCATTCATGCGCTCACCCGAAAGATGGTCGAGGGGCGCACCCTGACCCTCTTCGGCGATGGGACTCAGGCCCGCGATTACACCTACTGCGACGACATCATCGCCGGTGTGCTCGCGGCGGTCAGCTGGACCGGCAAGGCTCCCATCGGGGTCGAGACATTCAACCTCGGCGGGAACCGATCGATCGCCACCGGCGATATGGTGGCAGAGATCGCGGCAGCGCTGGGGGTGCAGCCGAAAGTGGAGTGGGGGCCCATGCAGCCGGGCGATGTGCAGCGGACCGCCGCCGATCTCACCAAGTCCAGCGCAGTGCTCGGCTACACGCCGAAAACGCCGTTTCCGGAGGGTGTTCGCCGCTTCGTTCAATGGTATCGGGAGGCTTATGGCCGGGCAGACTGAGCTCCTGTTGGCACGGGCCAGGGAGCGATTTGTCGTGCAGGACTACTATGGGACCGTCCACCTGCTCGAGTCGGTGGTGGACTCGGGTCGTGCCTTCGCCGACGTTCACCATCTCCTCGGTGTGTCCCTCTCGTTGCTCGGGCAGGGGCAACGCGCCTTGGGTGAGCTCGAGCGGGCACTCGAGCTGAATCCGCAATACGTCGAAGCGCTCATTCATCGGGGTCTCGTGCTGAATGAGCTCGGCCGGACCGACGAGGCCGAAGAGGCATTCACCCGCGCCGCAACCAGTCTCACCGAGCCCACCGGAGGTCTACCGGCACCAGTGGCGGCTCAGCTGGCCAATCGCCATGCCGAGCTGGCGGACACGTACGCGGGAGCCGGCGCCCTCGACCGGGCCCTTCAGCAGTACGAGCAGGCACTGGAACTGGGGCCGCAGTTCCACGATCTGCGCTACCGGATGGCCCGACTCCTGATCGAGGCGGGCCGGCCGCTGGAAGCCCGCGAGGCGCTGGAGGAGGTGTTGCGAGCCCGGCCAAGCTTTGTCGATGCCGAGGCGGCGCTGGGACTCGCGCGCTATCTGTCGGGCGACGCTGCCGGTGCTCGAGAGGTCTGGCAGGCGTGCCTGGAGCGCCGACCGGAGAACGCGCGGGTCGACGCCTACCTCGCCATGCTCGATCGCGCAGAATAGTGATCCTGCGCCGCTTTCCTCTGCTGGTGACGACGCTCAGCGCGACGGTCCTGATCGGCTGCGGACAAGGAGGCGATCACGAAGCGCGAGGCGATCAGGCCTACGGCTCCGGCCGATACAGTCAGGCGCTGGACGAGTACCGCGCCGCGCTGGCGAAGTCGCCGGACTCACGGGTGTGGGCCAAGGCGGGTGCCGCAGCGCTCCATACCGGCGACCTCGAGGTCGCATCCGACGCCTACCTGCGGCTCGCAGCCGAAGACCCGACCCGAGCCGAAGAGGGGGCGGAAGGCCTGGAGGCTGTGGCCCGCGCCGCCGAACGCGCGGGCGACAGTAAGCGGCTCGGGGCGGCTGTCATCGGTCTCGGCGCTATCGCGCCCGACCGCTCGGTGGGGCGGTATGCGCTGACCTTAATCCGCCGCTCGGGCGCACAGGCCAGTGATCTCGTCGCTGTGCTTCCTGGTGCCATTGCGGTTGCTCCCGATGCCGAGACAGTAGACTCTCTGCTGGCTGTCTACGCGGTCGCGCTTCGGGAGACAACCGGCTGCGACCAGGCACTCCCTCTGTTTCAGGCGGCGCTCCGGAGGACCAAGTCGGCCGAGCTGCACTCGCGGGCGGAGGAAGGTGTGGCCGGGTGCTCGCTGGCGCTGGGGATCCGGGCCGAGGCGGGCGAGAAGCTCCAGGACGCGACCCTTTGGTACGCCGCGGCCATCCGGATCGACTCGAGCACCACCGTCGGACGCCGTGCTCTCGTTGGCTATGGCGATGCGCGGCTCAAGCTCGGCGACACTATTGCGGCCGCGCTGGCCTTCCAGGCCGTCGCGTCCGATCGGGTGCAGAGCGACTCAATCCGCCAGATGGCGGACGACCGCCTCAGCGAGCTCCGCGGACGTTCCTACACCCGTGACACGCTCCACTAGGTCCCTCGATGATCCGTCGTTTTTTTACAGGTCTCGTCGTGCTTCTCGCGGCGTGTGGTGGTGGGCGGTCCGGGCGCGGCCCGGCCACATCGCCCGCGCCGGTATCGGCTTCCTCCGCCATGCTCAATTCCCTGTGGCAGCGGGCCGAGGCCGCTGTGCGGCACGGCAAATGGGCTGACGCAGCCAAGCTGATCGATCGGCTGCTGCTCGAGTTTCCGCCGGGGGATTCGCGGATCGCTCGCGCGCACTACTATCTGGCGGAAGCCTACTATGCCCAGGGGAGGCACCTGGAAGCGGCCCGCGAGTTCCGGAAGGCCTCCGACGAGACGCCCAACGATCCGATCGCCCCCGAGGCGCTTCTCCGCCTGGGGGACGTCTATTCCGATCTCTGGCGCCGCCCGGAGCTCGACCCCACCTATGGGCAAACCGCGTTGGCAACCTACCAGGAGCTGCTGAATCGCTACCCCAACGGCGCGGCGGCCAAGCGCGCGCAACTGCGCATCGACGAGCTCAACGAGCGCTTCGCCTACAAGGCGTACAAATCGGCCATGTTCTACTTCCGATTAAAGGCGTACGATTCGGCCATCCTGTATCTCAAGGACCTGGTGGCCACTTATCCCAGGGCTGCCGTCGTGCCGGAGGCACTGGTCAAGCTGGTGCAGGCCTATAAAACCCTCGGCTACCGCGAGGACGTCCAGGAAACTTGCGGCTACATCCGACGCTTCCATCCCAGGACACCCGGAGCAAAGGAAGTCTGCCCGACCGAGCCCGCCGGAGCCTGAGCCCCGGATGATCGGCCTGTTCGGCGGCTCGTTCGATCCGGTGCACCACGGGCATTTGATCGTGGGCCAGGTTGCCCGGGAGAAGCTCGGGCTCGAGGTGGTCCGATTCGTCCCCGCGCGCGAGCAGCCGTTCAAGCGTGGCCGGCATCGGACCTCTCCGGAGCACCGGGCCGCGATGCTCACGCTCGCGCTGGGCAATACTCCCGGCTTCGCCGTCGAGCACGCCGAGCTGAACCGCCCCGGGCCGTCCTACACCGTGGATACCCTGGAAGAGCTGCGGCGGCGAGACCCCGGGGCTGAGTTCGTTCTGCTGCTCGGCGCCGATGCCGCGGCAGAATTGCCCGCCTGGCACGACGCCCGCCGAATTCCCGAGCTGGCGCGCGTGGTTGTGTTTGCGCGCCCAGGAACACCGCTCCTGGCCTCTCCCTTCGTTTCCCACGGGATCGAGGTCCCAGCGATCGATATCTCCGCTACCGAGATCCGCCGTCGAGTCCGGCAGGGCCAGTCGGTGCGCTACTGGGTGCCTGATCCGGTCGCGGAGTACATCTCGGCCCACCGGTTATATTTGGACCCAGAATGATCAAGACATTGATGACGTCGGTCTTCGGTACGCGGTTCAACCGAGAGCGCAAGCGTATTCAGCCGATCGTGGACCAGATCCACAGCCACGAGGAGCGGCTCAAGGACCTGAGCGAGGCGGACCTGAAGGCCCAGACCGCCCGATTCCGCGAGCGGCTGGAGGAGCGTACCGCCCAGCTGAGGACCGAGCTCGAGCAGGTCCGTGAGGCCAAGCACGGCTGCGCCGATCCGGTGGAGCGTGACGCGCTCGAAGGCCGCTTCCACGAGCTGGAACGACGGTACAAGAAAGAGCTCGCCGCCGGGCTCGATGAGCTCCTGCCTGAAGCCTTCGCCACGGTGCGTGAGGCGTGCCGACGCCTGCTCGGCACCACCGTGGAAGTGACCGGGCACGAGCTGGTCTGGGACATGGTGCCGTACGACGTGCAGCTCATCGGCGGTGTCGTGCTGCATCAGGGCAAAATCGCCGAGATGGCCACCGGCGAAGGAAAGACGCTCGTGGCCACCCTGCCGCTGTATCTCAACGCGCTGACCGGCCGGGGCGCCCATCTGGTCACGGTCAACAACTACCTGGCCCGCCGCGACTCCCAGTGGATGGGGCACGTGTTCCGTTACCTGGGGCTCACGGTCGGGTGCCTGGACGATACCGAGCCGTCGTCACCGGAACGCCGCGCCGCCTACCTCGCCGACATCACCTACGGCACCAACAACGAGTACGGCTTCGACTATCTCCGCGACAACATGGTGTTCTCGCTCGATCAGCGGGTGCAGCGAGATCACGCCTATGCCATCATCGACGAGGTGGACTCGATCCTGATCGACGAGGCTCGGACCCCGTTAATCATCTCGGGGCCGGTGGGCAACGAGACGGACGACAAGTACGCCCAGTTCGACCGCCAGGTGGCCGAGTTGGTGCGGAAGCAGACCGGCGTGGTGAACACGCTGGTCGCCGAGGCCGAGAAACTCCTGGAAGACCCCAAGACCCGGAACGACGCCGGCCTCAAGCTCTACCAGGCCCGGCTCGGCATGCCCAAGAACAAACGGCTGCTCAAGCTGCTGAACGAGACCGGGATCAAGCAGATGGTCCAGCGGATGGAACTGGATGCCATCGGCGACCGCAAGCTGCCGATGAAGCAGCAGCGGATGCGGGACCTGGAGGAGACCCTGTACTTCGTGCTCGACGAGAAGGGCCACTCGGTGCACCTGACCGATCGCGGCGCCGAGGCGATGTCGCCCAACGAGCCGGGGCTCTTTCTGGTGCCGGACATCTCGGAGGAGATCCACCAGATCGACAAGGACCCCGAGCTCACGCCGCATGACCGGATCGAGCGCCGGCGTCAGGTCGAATCCGATTACGCGATCAAGAGCGAGAAGCTGCACATCATCCACAAGCTGCTTCAGGCTCACGTACTCTACGAGAAGGAAGTGGACTACCTGGTGCAGGAAGGCCAGGTCGTGATCGTCGACGAGTTTACCGGCAGAGTGATGACCGGCCGGCGCTGGGCGGATGGTCTGCATCAAGCGGTGGAGGCCAAGGAACGGGTGCAGGTCAAGGGCGAGACGCAGACCTTCGCGACGATCACCATCCAGAACTACTTCCGGATGTACGACAAGCTGGCCGGGATGACCGGGACAGCGGAGACCGAAGAGACCGAGTTCTACTCGATTTACGGGCTCGAGGTGAGCGTTATACCCACCCATAGGCCCATGGTACGGCTTGACCAAGCCGACCGGATCTACAAGACCCGCAAGGAGAAGCACGACGCGATCATGGACGAGGTCGAGCGGCTGCACGGAAGCGGCTGGCCTATCCTGATCGGCACGGTGAACGTAGACGTGTCGGAGACGTTGTCGCGCCAGCTCAAGCGGCGGGGACTCAAGCACGAGGTGCTCAACGCCAAGTATCACCAGCGCGAGGCCGAGATCGTGGCTGGCGCGGGTCAGAAGTCTGCGATCGTGATCGCCACCAACATGGCCGGCCGCGGCACCGACATCAAACTGGGCAAGGATCTCGATCTGACACAGCCGGAGGCGGGGCTTCAGATCATCGGCACCGAGCGCCACGAGTCGCGCCGGATCGACCGGCAGCTGCGGGGGCGCTCCGGCCGCCAGGGCGACCCGGGGCAGTCGATCTTCTTCCTGTCGCTGGAAGACGATCTGATGCGGCTCTTCGGCTCGGACCGGATTGCCCGCTGGATGGATAAGAGTGGGGCGGAAGCGGGCGAGGTCATCACCGGTGGACTGGTCACCCGGGCCATCGGGCAGGCGCAGAAGCGGGTCGAGCTCCAGAATTTCCAGCAACGGAAGCGGCTGCTGGAGTACGACGACGTCATGAACCAGCAGCGCGAGGTGATTTACTCGCTCCGGCTGTTCGCCCTCGAGCGCGGCGAGGAGCTCAAGGCCGAGGCTCGGCGCATGATCGAGCTCGCGCTGGAGCGCGCGGTCGCCACATTCCTCGTCGGGGCGGTGCGGCCGGAAGAGTACGATCGGGGTGGCCTGCGTGAGGCACTCACGCTCCAGTACCTCGTGACCGTGGATGCCCTGGTCGACGCCGATGCCACCCCCACCATCGAGCGGATGGCAGAAGCGGTCAAGGCAGAGGGCGAGGCGAGCTTCAGCCGGAAGACCCAGTACCTGGCTGATTTCGGGAAGACGATCGGCATGCCCGAGGTGGACACCGAGGTCCTCTCCCACGTCATGCTGTCGGTGCTGGACGAGCGGTGGAAGGACCACCTGTACGACCTCGACCAACTGAGGAACGCCATTCAGTACCGGGCCTGGGGCCAGAAGGACCCCCTGGTCGAATACAAGCGTGAGGCGTTCGACATGTTCGAGGACCTCATGCACGACATCCAGTCCACCTTCACCGAGCGCTTCTTCAAGACACAGGTGAGTGCGGAGGCACCGCGGCCGGTGCCCCAGGCCCGTCGGGTCGTGACTCCCCTGCCGGCCGAACCGGTGGGTGCGGACGACATGTTCACCTCGCCTCCGCGCCGGATGGCGGCACCCCCACCGATCTCATCCGGCCTCAGTACGTCGAACGGGCCGGTCGGCCGGGCGACGGCTGCAGTCCCCCAGGTCGGGCGCAACGATCCCTGTCCCTGCGGGTCGGGGAGGAAGTACAAAAAGTGTCATGGAGCGGGACGCTAGAGCGGCGTAACTTCCGTCGTCACTGCATGATAATGGAACGCGCATAGCCCTCCCGGCCCGCTATCGTCCGGCGTGGCCGTTCCTGTTTCTACCCTTCCCAACGCCGACCGCCCTCGCGAGCGCCTCTGGTCGCTAGGCCCTGCCGCGTTGACGACTGCCGAACTTCTTGCCATCGTGTTAGGTACAGGGGGAGGCGGCCAGGACGTGCTCGAGTTGGCCGCCGAGCTACTGGAGCTTACTGACGGGTCGCTTCGCCGGCTGGCGCAACGTCCCGGCGCGGAGTTTTTGCGCTCCCGGGGCATCGGTCCCACCAAGGCCGGCCGGCTCATCGCCGCCTTTGAATTGGGTGCCCGCACCGCGCGCGAAGAGCGACCGCCGGTGCAGCGGATTCGGGAACCCGAAGATGTCCTTCGTCTGTTTGGTACCCGGCTGCGTGATCTTCAGGTCGAGGAGTTCCACCTGCTCGCGCTGGACAGTCAGAGTCAGGTTCTTCGGGAAGTGCTGATCACGCGCGGGTTGCTGAACAGCTCCCTGGTTCACCCACGGGAAGTGTTTCGAGCTGCGATCGCCGAGGCCGCGGCCGGAATCATTGTTGTGCACAACCACCCGAGCGGCGATCCAACGCCATCGGCAGAAGACCGAGCAGCCACCAGGCAGCTGGCCTCGGCGGGTCAGCTGCTCGATGTACCCTTGTACGATCATGTGATCATTGCCGGGGATCGATTCGTGAGCTTCGCGACGGCAGGTCTGTTGTGACAGGAACCAAGACTCCCGTAGCCGGGAGCCTGCCCGAGCTCGCGCCTGAGCTGAGGGCGGTGCTCGAGCGCCACGCCGACCGGCTCGACCTTGAGCTGGTGGATCGGGCGCTTCGCTTCAGCGCGTCCGCCCACCGCGGCCAGAAGCGGATGTCGGGCGAGGACTTCGTCTCCCACACCATCGCCGTCGCGCTCATCCTGGCCGAGCAGCTCCTGGACAGCACGACAATCGTGGCCGCGCTGCTCCACGATGTCGTGGAAGACTCGGACGTGCGGACCGAAGACATTGCCCGGGAGTTTGGTCCCGAGGTGGCCGGCATCGTCGACGGGCTCACCAAGATCTCCAGCCTGACCTTCCACTCCTCGGCGGAAGAGCAGGTCGAGAACTATCGGAAGCTGCTGCTCTCGATCGCCAAGGACGCGCGGGTCATCATCATCAAGCTGGGCGACCGGCTGCATAACATGCGGACGCTCGAGCATCTCCCGCCCGAGCGGCGCACCCGGATCGCGCTGGAAACCCGAGAGATCTACGCACCCCTGGCGCACCGGTTCGGCATGGCCGGCATCAAGGCCGAGCTGGAAGACTTGGCCTTCAAGTTCCTGGAGTCCGAGGAGTACAAGGATCTGGCCACCCAGGTGGCGGCCAAGCGCGCAGCCCGGGAGCAGACCATCCTCAAGCTCAAGATCCCGCTCGACTACGAACTAAAGGAAGAGGGGATCGACTGGTTCGAGGTCACCGGTCGGCCCAAGCATCTCTGGTCTATCTACCAGAAGATGAAGAAGCGGGGCAAGGCATTCGATGAGATCTACGATCTCATGGCAGTGCGAGTCATCGTCCGCTCAGTGCCCGACTGTTATCACGTGCTCGGCATCATCCACCACAACTGGACGCCCATCCAGGAGCGGATCAAGGACTACATCGCCAGCCCCAAGTCGAACGCATACCAGTCGCTGCATACCACCATCTTCGGTCCGGGGGGACAACTCTTCGAGGTGCAGATCCGAACCCAGGACATGCACCGCACCGCTGAGTACGGTATCGCCGCGCACTGGCTCTACAAGCGGGATGGCAGCCCCGATGAGCTGGACCAGCACCTCGGCTGGTTCCGCCAGCTCCTGGAGCTGCAGCAGGACACCCACAGCCCCGAGGAGTTCCTCGAGTTCCTGAAGATCGACCTGTACCAGGACGAGATCTTCATCTTTACCCCTCAGGGAGACGTGAAGCGGCTACCGAAGGGTTCTACCGCCATCGACTTTGCCTTCCACGTGCACACCGAGGTCGGCCTCAAATGCCAGGGTGCCAAGGTCAACGGCAGGATTGCGCCGTTGCATCGAGAGCTCAAGAGCGGCGATACGGTCGAGATCCTTACGAGTGCGTCGGCCAAGCCCAGTCGTGACTGG
>DASYVW010000622.1:0-2246 GCA_035936675.1 Gemmatimonadales bacterium | reverse complement strand
CCTGGAAGAAGGTCGCGATGGACTGGCCGTTGGTTTCCCGTGCCGAGAATACCCTCGCGGGCGCGGCCGGCTGGAAGGGAAGGGGTGGCTGAGGCGGTTCCGCGGGCGAGGCAGGTTCCGCCTTGACGGCGGCGTCTCGTGGGGCCGCGGCAGCTCGATCAGTGGCCCTGCGGCCCGGATTGCGGGGACGCGACGCATTCAATGTTGCGGCCATCGCGGCAAAATCCTGGGACGCATCGGGCACGCTGAACTCGGAAGCCCCTGAGCTGTGGAGCACCACGTCAGACTCGGTCTCGATCTCGAGTCCCAGCGGGCCAGGCGAGACCCGGGGAGGCTCGAACTCAGCCGATTCCAGTCCCAGGAGCGGCGTTGGCTCGCCAGCAGCGGCAGTGGCCTCCGGCTCCTTTACCAGGCTCTCGGGAGGCACCTCCGAGGGCGCCACTGGCTGCCTGTCCTGCAGTGCCGAGGGCTCGAGTGCTGGCTCAGCTGCTTCCTTCTTCAGATCATCGGTCAAGTCCAGAGGCGCCATCTCCGCCGGTTCGTTCCGCGGCTCCGCCGCCATTGCCTCGACCTGGGCGATCTCGTGCGGCACCTCCGCCGCGGGCCGGGCAGCGGGAGCCGGCGCGGAGCTACCCTTCTCTTTGGCGGTTTCGATGCGCTCGAGCTGGTGACGCGCTTCGTCGTTGCTCCGGTCGACCGAGACCAGCCGGCGCAGCCATCGTTCAGCGTCGTCCAGCCGATCTTGCCGCTCATTGATGTCGGCCAGCGACTTCAGCGCAATGACATTTTCGTCGTCCAGCCGGAGCACATGAGCAAACGCTTCCTCAGCCGCCGCCAGATCACCCAAGTCCTGGTGACAGCGGCCGAATACGATGCTGGCAGGGATGTAGTTGGGATGCAGCTCGAGCCCGACCCGGAGGAGCTCGAGAGCACGAGTGACGTCGCCGTTCTTGCGGTGGACCTCGGCCAGGGGCGCAAAGGTGAGCCCGTGCGGATTCTCGGCGTACCGGCGCTCCAGTTTTTCGATTTCGCTCGTGGCCATCGGATCCCGGTATCGAGGTCAGAACTGTCGTAGAAACGACGGGTTACGCCATTGAGGGAAGTACGGTGACAGTAGTGGGCGGCCCCCGGCGTGTCAACTGCTAAGCAGAATGGCGCCTTGAGGTTCTGCGCCGTTGGCCTTAAGCTTCTGCCTCCTCGGAATCCCTTGGGTTGGAGCCTCAGACCGTCTTATGATGCAAGCCTTCCGCAATGCGGCCAAACCACTCATGGTGGTGGTCGCCATCACGTTCTTTGCCTGGCTGGTGCTCGATCTCAGCGGCATCACCGGAGGGACCGGCCTTCTCACCCGCACGTCCGTGGGCAAGGTGAACGGCCACAGCATCGACGCGCGCACGTATCAGAGCATCGTCCAGCAGTCCATCGACGCCCGCCAGCGGCAAAACCCCGGCACCATGGGCCTCGAGGACTATCAGCGGGTCCGGGATGAGGTCTGGGACCAGATCGTGCAGAGCAGCGTGCTCGATGCGGAGTACCGCCGCCGGGGTATTCAGGTCAGCGACGACGAGATCGTCCAGGCCATGCGTACGTCCCCAATGGCGGAGTTCCGCAACGTCCCCGATTTCCAAACCGACAGCCAGTTCGACCTGGGCAAGTATCAGCGGTGGCTCACGTCCAGCGTGGCCCAGCAGTATCTCCCCGCCCTCGAGGCGCAGTATCGGGACGAGCTGCAGCGTACCAAGCTCCTGCGCGTGGTCACGGCTGACATCTTTCTCTCGGACGCCGCCCTGTGGCAGCGCTACCGGGACGAGCACGAGACCGTCAAGGTCGGCCTGACCGCCATCATTCCCCGAAACGCCGTGCCCGATTCGGCGGTGAAGGTGACCGACGCCGAGATTGCCCAGTACTACAAGGCGCACCAGGACGACTTCAAGCGTCCCCGCACGGCCTATCTCAGCTATGTGGCCCTGCCCCGGCACACCACGGCATACGACACCGCCACCACTCGCGCCCTCGCCGACTCGGCCCGGCGCGAGATTCAAGGGGGAGCCTTGTTTGCCGACGTTGCCCGGCGTGAGTCAGGGGACAGCGTCAGCGCGGCCAAGGGCGGCGACCTCGGTGAGTGGACCAAGGGATCCATGGATCCGGCGTTCGACTCGGCCGCTTTCAGTCTTCCGCTTAAAACGCTGTCCCAGCCGGTGTTGTCGCAATACGGCTTCCACCTGATCGAGATCACCAGCCGGAAG
>DASYVW010000621.1:0-2289 GCA_035936675.1 Gemmatimonadales bacterium | reverse complement strand
AGGCAAGGTGAATCTGCTGGGACGAATACTCTACAGCGCCATCTTCATCATGAGCGGCCCGAATCATTTCCGGGCCCAGACCATCGCGTTCGCAGCCGCCCAGGGAGTACCGCTCGCTCGGATCGCGGTCCCGTTGTCTGGGATCATCGCTCTGCTGGGCGGTCTCAGCATCGCCCTGGGATACCGGGCCAAGCTCGGCGCCTGGCTGATCGTGCTGTTCCTGGTTCCGGTCACCCTGATGATGCACCGCTTCTGGGGACTGAGCGATCCCCAGGTGGCCCAGCTTCAGCTAGCCATGTTCATCAAGAACGTGGCCCTGCTGGGGGCGGCGCTGATCATTGCCCGGGTCGGCTCGGGACCGCTCAGCCTGAGGCGGGACTGAAGCAGCTGGTGCGGGGAGGGAAGCCGAGGGATTAGGCAGTCGAGGGTCGAGGGTCTAGGGTCGAGGGTCTACGGTGCGATCGACGTCCAGCGTCGCCCGGAGTCTTCGACTCTAGACCCTCGACTTTAGACCCTTTAAGAGCAGGCACCCTCGATACAGAGCGTGTCCGGAATCGACTGAAAGAGATGCATGGCCCGGAGAGCCACGTGGTCCGCTGATCGAGAAGGGTTGAAGCGGTCCCCGGTGGCGTATATCCGTCTCTATAACCTCTGGATCTTGAGAGCAGTGTACGTCTGCTCCAGGTCAGTGACCAGTTGTTTGAACGCAGGCTCCTCGCGCAGGCTTTCGAGATAAGGATCCAGCCGGAAGAAAGGCCAGCAGGCGAAACCGGTGTTGACGCTGCGTTCGAGCCACGCCATCGCCGTGGCTGCTTCCCCGAGTACTGCGTATACGCAAGCGATTTGATAGTAGGTGTGGTGGGTATGGCCGAAGGAACGGGGCGAATCGACCGCGCTGTGGATGCACTCGAGCGCGTTACCCGTCTCCTGTCGCCGCGCGTGCAGCATGCCCTGAAGGCTGACGATCAAGGGTTCGCCAGGTGCTTGTTTCAGGGCCGCGGCCAACCGTTGCTCGGCGAGCTCCAGGTCTCCGGTCAACAGCGGAGGCAGTAGACGAGCATAGAGCGCAAACAGATTGTCGGGGCGTTCTCGGAACCAGGCCCCCGCTGCTTCTTCGGCGCGCTCGAAGTCGCCGCTGTAGATATGGAAAAACTCAAGGTTACCTGTCCGAGTCTTGGGATTCAGGAGCCGGGCCTGCTCGTGGGCGATGCGCGCTTCTGAAAGCCGGCCGATATGCAGACAAATCCCGGCCATCCGGTTATGGGCCCGCTCAAAGTTCGGTCGCGCAGCCAGTACCTGTTCCAGCGCGGCGATGGCATCGGCATGCTGAAAGTTTTTCGCCGGGCTCCACAGGATCCAGGCCCGCGCCAAGTGTCCCTCCGGCAACGCCGGGTCTAGCGCTAAGGCCTGGCGGCAATGGTCGTCGGCCTGCTGCAGCCAGTTGCGTTGCGGGTCGAAGTGAAAGTGCATGTCCATCGAGACCAGGGACAACCTGGCATGCGCTAGCGCGAAGTCCGGGTCGCGCGCGACTGCTTTGGACAGATGTTCCGCGGCGCTCCGCAGCATGTCTTGACGATCGGATGAGCTCTCGCTCAGCCCCGCCATATAATCGTTGTACGCTTCCGGATCACTGCTATATCGATCGCGCGACCTCGGTGCAGCCAGCGCAAACCGACTTTGCAGCGACTCCACGACTCGGTGTCCGATTTCGTCCTGCACCTCGAAGACGTCGTCCAGCACGAAATCATACTTTTCGGACAGCGTAACCGTGTGGGTTGTCGCATCAAACAGCTGAATCGAGACGCGCCAGTGAGACCCGAGTTGTTGGATCGTGCCCTGTAGAGTGTGGCGGACGTCCAGCTCGCGGCAGACCTTGGCAGGCTCGGTACCAGTGGAATAATTGAGGATCGTCGATGTTGGAGCGACGACCACATCTTCCAGGTTGCCGAAGATTGTAATGAGCGCGTCGGCAAAGCCCAGCGAAAGCGCCCTGGTGTTATCCATATCGCTCAAAAAGACAAAAGGCAGGACGGCAATGGACGTGAGCTGGCGGCGTTGTTCGATCCACTTCGACAGCTCAGGTGACGGGTCGGCGGCGAGCTCGGAGCGCGCGAGCTCCCCGTAGGCCTGCCCGCAGCGCAGCGCCTCTGCCCGCTCCCCGGCATTGTCCAGGGCCGTCATGAGACCGAGCGCGGCGTGGGAGCTTAGAGGGTCGAGCTCGAGGATGCGTCGCCACCAGTCCACCGCTTGCCGGTGTTCGCCCCGGGTGGCCGCTTCGGCAGACAGCAC
>DASYVW010000620.1:0-4542 GCA_035936675.1 Gemmatimonadales bacterium | reverse complement strand
AGCTCAGCCACCCCGATCACTGGGATGAGCCGGCCGGTAACCACGCTTCCCACCACCGCTCCCAGCGATCCGCCGAAGGCGACAATGGCGAAGAGGCGCTCGCCCTGCTCCTTGGTATAGACGTCGTTGGCGAAGGACCAGAACTGCGCCACGATCATCAGGTTGAAGATCCCCACCCAGAGGAAGAACACGACTCCAACTGCGACGTTGGCCCGGGTGAGGCCGTAGAAGGCGACCAGGCAGAGCACGAAGAACGCGGTGACGGTGTTGAGCAATGCGCGTCGGGGCAGCCGGTCGGCCAGCGCGCCGTAGGCAGGTACCAGGGCGAGAAGAAGCATGGCCTGGCCTGCCGCGGCGTAGGACTTCACCTCGGCGCCCCCACCCGACAGGATGAGCGCCTCCCGGATCGGCTTGATGACGTAATAGGCGGTGAAGAGGAGGAAGACGTTGAGGGCGAGGAGTAGGGCGGTTCCGCCTTCCCCCGCCTGAACGTCGGCAAAGAGACGCAGGGCACGATCCAGGACTCCGGCCCGTTCGGCTCTTCGCGGTGCCAGCTCGCTGCGTGCCGTCATTCGACGAATGCCTTGGAGAATCCCGGGGTGTCTAGAGCCGGGCGGGGTTCAGCGCGGGCGCAGGCGTTTCTCCTGGCTCCCACTGTGCTTCCATGGTCTTGGTCAGCATCCGGTGATCGGACTCGATTGGCTGTACCCAGTTGGGCTGTGGGTGGTGGCGCTCCCACCAGCGGTGGGCGCGTTCCTCGCTCCAACGCTCGCCGGGAACCGCCGCCGCCAGCAGCCGGGAAAGCTCTAACGCGTTCTGGGGCCGGTCTTCCGGGTACTTGGCCAGGCACGCCAGGATGGCGCTGTCGAGCGCCGCAGGGATCTCCAGCTCGCTCTGGTGCGATGGTGGAACCGGTGTGGCGTTGGCATGCTGATACATCAGCTGAATGGCGGTGGGCGCCTGGAAGACCAGGCGTCCGGTCAGCAGCCAGTACCCGACGCACCCCAGGGTGTAGATATCCACCCGGTGATCGGCCACCCGATCGCCGCGAACTATTTCAGGCGCGATATAGGCCGGAGTGCCTGTGGTGCTGTCCGGTGCCGTCAGCAGCGTCGACTGTTGGTCTCCGTCCCCGATCGCCTTCACCAGGCCAAAGTCCAGCACCTTCACGAAGTCGACTTCCAGCCCCATCCGGCAGGTGAAGATGTTCGAGGGCTTGATGTCGCGGTGCACCAGCCCCCGCGCGTGCGCTTCGGCCAGGGACTCGCACACCTGTCGCAGCAAGTACACGGCGCGTTCCGGCTGAACCGGTCCGAACCGCTCGACCAGCGTCTCCAGGTCCAGTCCATCCAGGAGCTCCATGACCAGGAAGAAAGTTCCGTCCTGGGCCACCCCGAAATCATACAGGCTGATCGTGTGCGGGGATCGAAGCGATGCGGCGGCTTCGGCTTCGCGGCGGAATCGCTCGGTGATCACCCGGGCAGCGCTGGGCGTGCTGGAGCCGAGGATCTCGGATCGGATCAGCTTCACCGCGGCCGGACGCGCCAGCATCTGGTGGGTTGCCCGGAACACTTCGCCCATCCCGCCCTTTCCCAGGGGCTCTTCCAGCCGGTAGCTCCCCAGCTCCCGGGCGCGTCTCACCTGCTGGCCCAGCTGGTGGATGATCTTCACCGGGATGACCACGAGGAAAGCACTGATGTAGTTCGGGAGGAAGCTCCAGAAGACATAGAGCGCGTTCACGTCGTAATGCCCCGGCCGCAGCTGCATCAGTCCAAAGAGCGCCGACGGCTCCGTCGACGCGGCTATCAGCGCGACCCATAAGGTCTTCTTGGGCGTGTTCGGCACGATCGCCGGATAAAACAGGATCGCGACGCAGACCCAGGAAACCCGTGGAGCGATGGGGATCGGGGTCCACTGGGAGAGGATCGAGATGAGGAGACACTGGACTATTAGAAAGACCGAGCCAACGTCCACCAGCAGCTGGGGCCTGTGGCCAAGCTTCCGGGCCAGGAACGCCATGAGGAGCGACGTGGAGATGCTGACGGCGGCAACGACGTTGCCCGGGATGGGCCACAACTCGTCCATGATGGCGGAATGGCCCAAGCGGCCGGCGACGAAGTTGTTGAGCAACGCGACGAACAACCAGAGGGAGGCGAAAACGACACTCACGATCCAGACCCGACGGCAGGTCTGGAGCATGACGTCGCTAGGCAGACTCTGACCGGGTCTGGAGCTTTCCGCGAACCGGACCGGCGTCGACGGACGCCGCCCGAGGAGTCGAGAGGTCATGAATGGTTCACCGCAAGGGAATGACCTTAAGGCTACTACGGCTATGGGCGATGGGCTATAGGCTATCCGGTCCCGCAGGCGTAGTTGCACCACGTCTTTTCGCAACGTACGTTCGAGCGGGCTGGTTCCAGGAACCTCCCTTCCCGCATCATCATGGCGCTGAATCCGAGAATCTGGCAACCGATCGCCATCGCGCTCCTCGCGTGCCATAAGGCTGCACCCCCGACCCCGGAGCCGGCGCGCTGCGGACCGAACGTGCCCCGCTCGGCACAGCATCCCTTGGCCTCTCGCGCCGCCGCGCTCGCGGGGGACTATGACCTCATTCAGGTGCGGACCCAGCCCGTCGGCGGCGAGACCAGCTCGGGCCGGCTTCACCTGGTGCCGCTCGACTCGGCAGCCCGTGCGATGGCGGTGGGAGGAGCGGTGCGCGACTTGACCGGCTGGCTGGAACCCGCTGCCGGCAACAGTGCCTGGCGCTCGAACGTGGGATCACGAGACCCGACGCATCCGGGCGTGGTGCTTGCCGGAGACCATTTGCGGTTGGGACAGGCGAGCCCGGACGGGTATAGGGAGCACCTCACGATCACCGCTGTATCACATGAAGGTTTCTGGGGCTGGTGGAAAGCGGAACCTGGCTTCGAAGTGACCATGGATGCTGAAAGCCGGGTGTTGCCCGATCCCGCCGGCTATTTCTGCGCGTTGAGAGTGACACCGGGGCGGTGAAATCCCCGAACACAAGCGCGGGACTCCTTCTTTTTCGCCGGGGGGCGAGCGGCCTCGAGTTGTTCCTGGCTCATCCCGGCGGTCCGTTCTGGCAACGGCGCGACGCCGGTGCCTGGACCATTCCCAAGGGCCTCGCTGAGGAGGGGGAGGATCCACTGGCGGCTGCCTGCCGGGAATTCAAGGAAGAGACCGGGCTGTCTCCCCAGGAGCCATTCATCCCGCTGGGAAGTGTGCGGCAGAAGGGCGGGAAGCTGGTGCACGCCTGGGCCTGGGAGGGAGACGCTGATCCGGCCACTGTCACCAGCAACACCATGCAGACCGAGTGGCCACGGGGCTCGGGTCGCTGGCTCACCTTCCCGGAAGTGGACCGCTGCGCCTGGTTCGATCCCCGGGTGGCACGCGAGAAGATCAATCCGGCACAAGCGGCCCTCATCGACCGGCTCGAGACCGAGCTAACCCGGCAGAAGCCGCGCCCCTCGGGATAAGGAGCCAATGCACCGCTGATGAAGCCATACGCCGACCACTTCTCCCGGGTGGCATCGGCCTACGCCACATGCCGGCCAGGATATCCCGGAAGCTTGTTCTCGTACATATCGGAGCTTCCCGCGCGCCATGAGCTCGCCTGGGACTGCGCCGCGGGCAGCGGCCAGGCGACACTGCCACTCACCGGAAGGTTCCGCCGGGTTATTGCCACCGACGTGAGCGCGGCGATGCTGGAGCACGCGCCGCGTCATCCCGGCGTCGAGTACCGGGTGAGCCGTGCCGAGGATAGCGGCCTGGCCGGCTCGAGCGCTGATCTGGTGACAGTGGCTCAGGCACTGCACTGGCTGGACATCGGGCCCTTCTATGCCGAAGTAGATCGGGTTCTCTCACCCGGAGGAGTACTGGCGGTGTGGTCCTACGCAAATCAACTCCTTGGCGACGATGCACTCGACGCCCGGCTGAATAGCTTCTACACCGAGGTGGTCGGTCCGTACTGGCCGGCGGAACGTCGTCACGTGGAGGCCGGCTATCGTACCCTGCCATTTCCCTATGGCGAGCTCGAGACGCCCGCCTTTGCCATGGAGGAGCGCTGGACGCTGCCCCAGCTGCTTGGCTATCTGGGGACCTGGTCCGCCACCCAGCGTTTTCGAGAGGTCGAGGGATACGATCCGGTGGCCCAGCTCGCCGATGAATTGGCCGTAAGCTGGGGAGATCCGGCCTCAGTCCGGCTGATTCGATGGCCGCTTAGCCTGAGGATCGGCCGCAAGGAGGGTGGACACGCAGCCCCTGCCTAGATGGTCTCTGTCTATTACATTGGTCCGGTCCTCACCACAGACGGTATGAAGACAGTCGACGAGTTCTCGCCCTCAGCCGAGGCGCGTGCAGATTCCGTAGTTTCTGTGCTCGTAGTAGACGACGAGGCGGCGGTCCGTCGCTTCGCGTGCCGCGTGCTGGAGCGGGCGGGCTACAGCGTGTTCGAAGCCATAGACGGGGTCGAGGCCTTGGAGCTGATCCAGGGGCAGACCGCAGTCCTGGAACTAGTGGTTT
>DASYVW010000619.1:0-11962 GCA_035936675.1 Gemmatimonadales bacterium | reverse complement strand
GTTGATGCAGGTGCCGTTGGAGCTGCCCAGGTCCTTGACCTGGACACCGTCGGTCTCGACCGTCAGCTCGGCATGCCTGCGGGAGATGGTCGGGTCGTAGATGGCGATGTCGCTGGTGACTCCCCGGCCGACCACGAGGCTGCGGCCATGCGGCAGCTCGAAGCTCTGATTGCCGGAGAAGCTCACCAGGCGGTAGGGCATGGTGGAGAATATGCGGGAAGGGCGGGAAGGTCGGGAAGTGCCTGCCCTGAGCGAGCGAATGGGCGGGAAGGTTATTTCTTGGCGTTCCTGCCCGTCTTTCCCGCCCGCTCCGCCAGGGCAAGCGCCAGCAGCACCGCCCGCGCCTTGGCCTCGGTCTCCCGCCACTCCGAGGCCGGGTCCGAATCGGCGACGATCCCGGCCCCCGCCTGGATCCAGGCGCGTCCACCCTTCATCACGCAGGTTCGGATCGCGATCGCAGTATCCAGGGTGCGGGCCCCCCAGCCGACATAGCCGACCGCACCGGCGTAGGGTCCCCGCCGAGTAGGCTCCAGCTCGTCGATGATCTCCATGGCCCGCACCTTTGGGGCGCCCGACACCGTGCCAGCGGGAAAGCACGCCGCCAGCGCCGCGATGGCATCGAGCCCAGGGCGGAGCCGGCCTCGGACCTCGCTCACCAGATGCATCACGTGGGAATAGCGCTCGATCGTCATGAATGCGGTGAGCCGCACGCTGCCGAACTCGGCCACCCGCCCCACATCGTTCCTGCCGAGGTCCACCAGCATGAGGTGCTCGGCCCGCTCCTTCGGGTCGGCGGACAGCTCGGCGCCGAGCGCGGTGTCCTCTTCAATGGTGAGCCCGCGCGGGCGGGTTCCGGCGATGGGGCGCAATGTGACCTCCCCCTCCTCGACCCGAACGAGAATCTCCGGCGAGCTGCCGATGATGTGCATGTCATCGCAGTGCAGATAGTACAGGTACGGGGCCGGGTTCAATGCCCGGAGATAGCGGTAGGTGAGGAACGGGTCAGGCGCGGCAAGGTCCAACCGCCGGGAGAGAACAGTCTGGAAGGTGTCCCCGGCCGCGATGTAGTTCTTGATCCGCCGGACTCCGTCCTGGAATGCGCCGTCGGAATAGACCGACGAGGGCGCCGGCAAGGACGGCATCGGTTCTATCTCCAGCGGCTCATGGGTGCTCGGGGCCGCGAGACGGGCGAGCCAGCAATCGATCCGTGTCTCCGCCGCATCATACAACCGGCGCAGGTCGGCTTCGGACGCACCTCGGGGGACCTCGACGTTGGCGATGACGGTGGCCCGGTTGAACAAGTTGTCGAGAACCAGCAGGGTGCCGGCCACCATCAGGATTGCGTCGGGCAGGTTGCGGTCGTCTGGCGGCGGCCCGGGCAACACTTCGATACTGCGGACAATGTCGTAGCCGAGATAGCCAACAGCCCCGCCGGTGAACCGGGGCAGGCCTGGGACCTCGACGGGAGGGTGCCGCCGCATGGTTCGCCCCAGGTGCTCCAGGGGAGCTACGTCGGCCTCCACTACGGTCCACCCGGTCTCGCTGGTCCAGCGAGAGCATTGCCGGCCGCGGTAGCGGAACACCTCGTCGGGATCGGTGGCCAGGAAGGTGTATCTCGCCCAGCGCTCGCCTCCCTCGAGGGATTCGAGCAGAAAGCCATAGGGACCCTGATGCAGCTTGGCGAAGGCGGTGACCGGTGTGTCGCCGTCGAGCACGACCTGCCTGGTCACCGGCACCATCCCGCCTTGGCTGGCCCGATCCAGGAAAAGCTTGAAGCCCGAGCTCATTGCGGCGCCGCCACCAGGTAACTCCCAGGCGCCGGGAGCTCGGCACCCAGGTTATCGGCCGCGGGGCGGAACGGAGGCAGCAGCTCGATGTGCGCGTCCGGCAGCAAGCGGCCGATGGCCAGCGCCCGCTCGAACGCGACGTCGCTGCCGTAGACCTGGCGTGCCCGGGCGGGTGCGGAGAAGAATCGGGAATACTCGAAGACCAGGCTCGCGCCCTTCTCTCGCAGGGGATGGCTGGTGGTCAGGTCGATCCCATAGACTCCGGGGCGAGGGTGGACGTCGACCTTCACCGTCTGCCCACTGTCGGCGAAGGCGTCCGCCGAGAACGCGAGCCTGGCAAAGACGATGTTCTCGGGGGGTCCGTGCCGGAGCACGATGGTTCGCGGCTCGCCGGCTGTAAAGCTTACCGACGTGTCGGAGGGGGCTGGACCGGAAGTCTCCAGCACGATGACTCGCGCCAGGGGTAACACCCGAGCGACGGTGGGCGCGGGGGGTTTACTGCTGGTGGCCGGCTGGCGGCCTCCGCAACCGAGCATGGCCGCGAGCCAGGCGGTGCCAAGTAAGGTTGTCCAATGCGCGGTCCATTGGGATATTGCCGAGGACGTACCACGTATGAGGTGAGGGGTGAGAGGGGAGAGGGGCATGCAAGAAAGTAAGAGGTAAGAGGTGAGAAGTAAGAAGGAGTTGCTGACATCGGTGCTGCGCTACCAGGCCTCACTGATGCTGGGGGCGTTCCTTCTCACCTCTCACTTCTTACCGCTCACCGTCACACCTCTCGCCGCCCAGAACTGGAACTCCTCCCAGGCCCTCACTCTGGTACAGAGGGCTGTTGGGCGCCGGCTGGCCGTTCAGGCCGACACGTCGCTCACGAGCTACCGCACGCGCGCGCACGGATTCGTGTTCTTCCTGGCACAGGTGGGCGAAGGGTTGACCGAGCCGCCGCGGCTGGTGAAGGCCGACGAGCTCGATGTCGAAGTGTATTGGCAGGCACCTGATCGGAGCAAGCAGGTCATCCTCGGCTGGCGCGACAGCACCTTCCTGCCCACCGACATCAACTACCACCGCGATCACCTCGGCATCGTCACCAACAACTTCGGCAATGTCATTCGCATCGGTGAAGGCGATGAAGTGCGCGATGTCGTGCATCCGCTCTCGCCGGCCGGGCTCGACGCATATGACTTCGCCTTGTCCGATTCGGCTGCCATCCGGACCGCGGAAGGCGAGGTGACCGTCTATCAGATCCAGGTGCGGCCCCGATCGTTCGCCCGGCCGCTGGTGGTGGGAACCCTGTACCTCGATGTCGCCACGGCCGAGCTGGTCCGCTTTCGGTTCAGCTTCACGCCGGCCTCATATCTCGATCGCCAGCTGGAGGACATCAGCGTCGTCCTGGAGAACGCGCTATACGAGCATCGTTACTGGCTGCCATATCGCCAGGAAATAGAGATCAGGCGGCGGGCGACCTGGCTCGATTTCCCCGCGCGAGGGATCATCCGGGGTCGCTGGGAGATCGGCGACTATGAGCTCAACGCCGATGTGCCGGACAGCCTCTTTACGGGGGCGCCGATTGCCGGGCTGCTTCAGCCACGGAAGCCGGATTCGACCTGGAGCGAGCCGCTCGGGCCAGCGATCGCCGGAGTCGCTCGACCGGTCAATCGACAGGACATGGAGGCGCTCCGGGTTGAAGTGGAGCGGATCGCCGCGTCCCGCGTCCTGGCTGGTCTTCCCCGCACCCGTCTGGCCGCCGGTTCACTCAGTGATCTGGCGCATGTGAACCGGGTCGAAGGGCTGACCATGGGCTTCGGAGGGGTCATCGGCCTGCGAGGTAGCCGGATCGCGCTCCGGCCCTCGGTGGCCTATGGCACGTCGGACGATCGGCTCACGGGATCGCTGGTCGCGTCGTGGAGCACTGGCCCAACCGAACTGAGCCTTAGTGCGTCTCGACGGGTGCGTGACTTCAGCGATCTCCCCGTCATCGCGCCGCTGGTAAACTCCATTCTCGCCCAGGAGGGTGGAAAGGACCACGGCGACTACGTGCTGCTCCACAGCCTCGGTGCCGGGATTCGGCACCGGCTCAACGGCCGCACCTCGGTGACGATGGATGTCGGTGTCGAGGAGAGCCGGTCCGTCACGACCATGGCGTCGCCGGCAACCGGGTCGTATCGAGCCAACCCTGCTCTCGGCTCAGGGTCCTATCGCGTCGCACGACTGGGAGTCGAGCGCAGCAGCGGCGGGATTGCGATGCGACACGACCTCCAGGGCAAGCTCTTGCTCGAGGGTGGCGAGGGCCCAGCCGACTATGCGCGGGTCGCTGCCGTGGGCGGCTGGACGGTCGAGTTGGGCCGCTCAGAGTTGCTCGCACGAGCCTATCTGGGCGCCGGGACAGACGGGCTTCCTCCCCATCGGAGCTTTGTCCTCGGAGGGCGGGGCACCCTGGTCGGAGAGCCCTATCGAGCCTATGGCGGCCGCTCCGCGGGGTTGGCCCACCTCGAGTGGCGGTTCGAGGTTCCGGCTCCGGCCTTCTCCCTCGGATCGTTCGCCTCCACGGGCCGCCGCGCGACGGTCGCCCCCTTTGTGGCGCTGGGCTACGCCGGCCGTTCCATTGCCGGACTGCCATGGACCGAGACCGACGGTGTCCGGCCCGTGGCGGGCTTTGCGGTCGAATGGCTCATGCGGCTGATCCGGCTCGAGGTTGGCATCGGATTGCGGGACGGGGGTGTCGGGGTGACCCTGGACGTGAATCGGGACTGGTGGGGGCTGCTGTAACCTTCTTATTTTCCTTCTGGGCTCCCCGGCCTCCCGTCCTGCTGGTTTCATCACACACAACAGAGCCTGGCAATGCAGTTCACCGACGAATGGTTGGTTCCCTCCATCGAAAACCTCTTGTCCCCAGAGGCCATGGCGGCTTTGCGGCAGGAGACTGGACCAGCTGTGTCGCTCTGGGAGGTGTTGGTCCAGCGGAAGGTGGCCAGCGACCAGCAGATCCTGGATGCCATTGCAGCGCGGTTTCGTTTCCCGCTGGCAGACCTGACCAAGACGGACGCCAAGCTGACCGCCACGGTGCCGGAGCAGCTGGCCCGGCGTTTCAATGTGGTCCCGGTGGGCCAGACCGATTCCTACCTCGAGGTGGCGACATCCAACCCGTTCGACATGGATGCCGAAAAGATGCTGGCCTTCGCCACCGGCCGCGAAGTCCGCATGCTCCTCGGCTCGCCGTCGAAGATCCGGGAAAAGCTCGACGAGCTTTATCGGGGGACGGAAAGCGTCGTATCCCGTCTGCTCCAGGGTATCGGTATCAGCGGCGCCTTCGAGGTGGAACAGATCAAGGAGGAGGAGGACAGCGCCGTCAGTGCGGAGCAGGCCAGTCAACGACCGATCCTGCGCCTGGTGGACGGGATGATCGCCGACGGCGTCTCCAATCGCGCGAGCGACATTCACATCGAGCCGGTCGAGGGCGGCGTCATCGTGCGCTACCGCATTGACGGGGTACTGCGGCAGGCCATGAAGATCCCCCGGAGCGCGGGTGTTCCTCTCATCTCCCGGGTCAAGATCATGTCCGGGCTGGACATTGCCGACCGCCTCCGGCCCCAGGATGGCCGCGCCCGGGTATCGGTCAATGAAGAGCCGGTCGACCTTCGAGTCTCGACCCTTCCGGCCTCGCATGGCGAGAAGGTCGTCATCCGGATTCTGAACCAGAAGGCGACCACACTATCGCTCACCAGCCTCGGCCTGGCGGACGACGAGCAGCAGGCGATCAAGACCCTCCTCAGCAACAAAGAAGGCATCATCCTGGTCACCGGCCCGACCGGATCGGGAAAGACCACGACGCTGTACTCCTGTCTCCGCACGGTTCAGGGGGAGGGAGTCAACATCGTCACGGTCGAGGACCCGGTCGAATACAAATTGGGCCAGAACATCGTGCAGGTGCAGGTGAACGAAAAGGCAGGGCTCACCTTTGCGGCGGCGCTGCGCTCGATTCTGCGGCAGGACCCCGACGTGGTGCTCGTCGGTGAGATCCGCGACAAGGAGACGGCGCAGATCGCGCTCCAGGCCTCGCTCACGGGTCACCTGGTTCTATCCACGCTGCACACAAACGACGCACCCAATGCCATCACCCGTCTCGTGGACATGGGCATGGAGGCGTACAAAATTGCGCCGGCCCTCCGCGGGGTCGTCGCCCAGCGTCTGATGCGCCGGCTGTGTCCGGCCTGCCGCGTGATCTCGACCGAGCCTATCGGCGGGAGCCTCTCTCGCTTTGTCCCCCCGGGCGCCACGCTGTATCAGGCGGTAGGCTGCACCGACTGCTCGATGACCGGCTATCGGGGGAGGTTCAGCATCGTCGAGGTGCTGACGATGACGCCGGAGCTGGAGCGCCGGATCGGCGAAGGCGCCACCGCCGAGAAGATCGCCGAAGCCGCTCGAGCCGCCGGCATGCTGTCGCTGTTCGCCAGCGGATTACGGCACGTGCTCGCGGGCGAGTCCACTCTCGAGGAGCTGCTGCGGGTCACCGACGTTCCCCACGAGGAGGCGCGGCCGGCCCGTCCGTCCGGTCCCCGGTCCCGGATCTCGACGCCCCGTGCGGCATCCCCGGTTCAGGGCCTGGCTACGGCGGCGCCGCCGTCCGCTGAGCCGGTCGAATTCTTGATGGACCTACTGGAGGAATCGCCGCCTGCCGACGGAGGAGTGGCTGAAGGACGTGGACGGGGAGCCAGTGTCCTCCTGGTTGAAGACGAGGATCAGCTGCGGCGGGTGATGAAGGATCTGCTGCAGCGTGAGGGCTATCGGGTGGCCGAGGCCCGCGACGGGATCCAGGCGCTGGATGAGGTCGATCGGTTCGCCCCGGACGTCATCATTCTCGACCTCAATCTGCCGGGCATCGACGGCTACAGCGTGTTGGCCCAGCTTCGCTCGCGCCCAGCTACCCGGGACATTCCGATCATGGTCCTCACCGCCAAAGGCGACGAGGACAATGAAGTACGAGTATTCGAGCTTGGCGCCGACGATTTCGTGACCAAACCGTTTCGCGCCCGCTCCCTCACCGCACGGATCGAGGCCGTACTCGGCCGCCGGCGCGCTTGAACCGGCCGTTCACTCGAGCCGACCCAGCCCAACCCGCCCACTCGTTGCCAGATCCAAGCACCGGCACGGCGGGAGCGCTCCCGCACGCAGCCGAAGGCCTGTCGCTGATCAAGCCCGTCGTGCGCTCCCAAACGGGCTACTCACTGGCCTCACCCGCAGCCCGGTGCAAGCTCAACCAGAACGAATCACCCTACGATTTTCCGGACGAGCTCAAGCGCGAAGTCTTCGAGCAGGCTGCGGAGGGCTGGCAGCGCTACCCGGAGTTTGCCCCGCCCGATCTCCTGATGGCGCTGGCGGGGCACTATGGCTGGGTGGCGGATGGCGTCCTGGTGGGAAACGGTTCCAACGAGCTGATCCAGGCCGTGCTCTCGGTGACGCTGGCGGCCGGCGATGCGGTGGTGGCGCCGTCTCCCACGTTCTCCCTGTACCGCCTGCTCACCTCGGTTCTCGGGGGTCGCTATGTGCCGGTGCCGCTGGGCCGCGGATTTGCCTATGACGTCGAACGGCTGATCGAGGAAGTGATCCGCGAACAGGCCCGGGTGATCGTTCTCAACTCACCAAACAATCCCACTGGATCCGTACTGCCCGAGGGCGCGGTCGAGCGAATCCTGGCCGAGACCAGCGCTCTGGTGGTGTGTGACGAGGCGTATCAGGACTTCGGGGGCCCCACGGCGCTTGGCCTGCTCGCGCGTTCGTCGCGGGTGGTCGTGCTTCGAACCTTCTCGAAGGCTCTGGGCCTGGCGGGCCTCCGCTTCGGGCTGGCCCTGGCGCACCCCGCGGTTGCTCGCGAGATCGCCAAGGGTAAGCTCCCCTATAACGTCAACCTGATCACGCTGGCCGCGGCCCGGACCGCACTGCGGCATGCTCCGCTGCTCGCCGAGCGGACGCGTGCGGTGATTGCGACGCGCGATCGGTTTGTGGAGCGGCTGCGGGGGCTCCCGGGGCTGACGGTCTTTCCCACCGCCGCCAATTTCGTGTTGATCCGGAGTCATCAGTTGCCGGCCAAGGAGCTCTTCCTCCGCCTCTACGAGAACCACGGCATCCTGGTCCGCGATGTCTCCGGTTCGGCCGAGCTGGCGCAGTGCCTGCGGATTTCGATCGGGACGCCTGAGGACATGGATGCGGTAATCGAAGCGCTGGAGCAGATTACCGGAAGGACATCGTGATCTAGCGCGTGTCACCCTGAGGGAGCGCCAGCGACCGAGGGGGCCATAGGGTGACAACACAGGAGCCAACATTGGGGCGAGTCGGCGAGGTTACCCGCACCACCAAGGAAACCGATCTTCGCGTCCGGGTGGATCTGGACGGCCGGGGCGAGGCCAAGGTCAAGACCGGCATCGGGTTCTTCGACCACATGCTGGAAGCGCTGGCCCGTCACGCTCTGCTGGACCTCACGGTCGAAGCTCGGGGCGACCTCCACGTGGACGGCCACCACACGGTGGAAGACACCGGGATCGTCCTGGGGCAAGCGATCGCGAAGGCATTGGGGGACAGAGCGGGCATCCGTCGCTACGCCGACGCCATGGTGCCGCTCGACGAGGCACTGGTCCGGTGCGTCATGGACGTGTCTGGTCGTCCCTATCTTTCGTACAACGTCGACATTCCGAAATGGCAGATGCTGGGCGACTACGACGTGTTTCTCACGCCGGAGTTCTTCCGCGCGCTCGTCCTCAATGCGGGGCTCACGGTGCATCTCGACCTGCAACGGGGCGACAACCCGCATCACATCGTCGAGGCGGCATTCAAGGCCTTCGCTCGGGCGCTCGATGGTGCAACCAGCCAGGACCCGCGGGTGGCGGGAGTGCCTTCGACCAAGGGAACGTTGTGATCGTGGTTGTCGACTACGGGGTGAACAACCTCGCGAGTGTGGTTCGAGCGCTGGGGGCGAGCGGCCACCTGGCTCAGCTCACCGGAGATCCGGACGAGGTGCGCCGGGCGGACCGGGTGCTCGTCCCCGGAGTGGGGAACTTCGGGCAGGGCTCGCGCACGCTCAGCTCGACCGGCTTGGGCGAGGCGGTGCGGGAGGTGGCCGGCGCCGGCCGGCCCGTCCTCGGTATCTGCCTCGGGCTTCAGCTGTTCTTCGAGGAGAGCGAGGAGGCGCCGGATGCGCGCGGCATCGGACTCCTGCCGGGCCGGGTTCGGCGATTCTCCAGCGGCCTGCCGGTGCCGCATGTCGGATGGGCCAAGGTGGACCTGACCGAAGCGGGGCGGCGGCATCCGGTGCTCACGTCCACGTTCAGCGACGGGGCCCAGTTCTTCTACCACGTGCACAGCTATCACCCCACCTCCCTGCCGGATCACGCGGTCCTCGGGACCGGGGACTACGGCGGGGTGTTTCCGACGTTGGTGGGACAAGGGTCGGTCATCGGTGCGCAGTTCCATCCCGAAAAATCCCAGGTTGCCGGGATCGCGCTGCTGGCTGCCTTTGCCGAGTGGCGCCCGTGACCTCGGTGCGAACCTCCCTGGTAGACGTGTACGTGCTCCGCGGCGAGGGCACGAGCCTCGAGTGTCTCGTGCTTCGACGCGGCCAAGGCGGCCGCTGTCCGGGATCGTGGGAGACGGTACACGGGCACATCGAGGCCGCCGAGCACCCGGCCGGAGCGGCCGGGCGTGAGCTGGAAGAGGAAACCGGACTCACTCCGGTCCGGCTCTACAACCTGAGTCGGGTAGAATTATTCTATCAGCACCGGACCGACGAGGTCGCGCTGGTACCCGTTTTTGCCGCGTTTGTCGCCGGGAACGCGACCGTTCGCCTGGGGGCGGAGCACGACGGGTTCGAGTGGCTCTCGCCACCCGACGCCAAGCGTCGATTCGCCTGGCCCAGGGAGCGGCGCGCGCTGGACGACATCGTAACGCTGCTGGCAAGCGGGACCGGAGGACCGGTGGACGACGTGCTGCGGGTATGCTAGCGCGGCGGATCATTCCCTGTCTCGACGTGGCGGGTGGACGGGTGGTGAAGGGCGTGCACTTCGAATCACTGCGGGACGCCGGCGATCCGGTCGAGCAGGCTTCCCGCTATGATGCCGAAGGCGCCGACGAGCTCGTCTTCCTGGATATCTCCGCGAGCCCCGAGGCTCGCCAGACCACGCTCGAGATGGTGAGCCGGGTGGCCGAGACGATTTTCATCCCGTTCACGGTGGGCGGCGGGATCCGCTCGGTTGCCGATGCCGGCGCCGCCCTCCGGGCCGGTGCGGACAAGACGGCGGTGAACACCGCCGCGGTGCGCGATCCCTCGCTGGTCTCGCGCCTGGCCGAGAGCTTCGGCAGTCAGTGCGTCGTCGTGGCGGTCGACATCAAGCGGATCGGTGGCCGGCTGACCGTGATGGTCAATGGAGGCCGGGAGGAAACCTCACTGGAGGCGGTGGACTGGAGCCGAAGACTCGAGGACCTCGGAGCCGGTGAGATCCTGCTGACCTCGATGGATCGTGATGGTACGGGGGAGGGGTACGATCTGCCCCTGCTCGAAGCCGTCACCAGGACGGTAAGCATTCCGGTGATCGCTTCCGGTGGTGCCGGTAGTCTGGCCCATCTGGCGGAAGCGCTCGAGGCCGGCGCTCACGGCGTCCTCGCCGCCACCATCTTCCATTTCAAGGACTCTTCGCTCCCGCGAGCTCGCGCGTACCTGCGCGAGCGTGGGTATCCGGTTCGCCCATGATTCTCACCGCGCTCACTCTCCTCTCTGCCCTCGCGCTCACGCGGTCGTCCGATGGCGCCGCACCATGCGTCCGACCGACCCGGGCCGGCACCCAGGTTCAGGGCGAGGTGCGGATCTGTCCCGGGCGTTACCGGATTCCGGATCAGACGGACCGAGGGGTCATCATCGTAGCCGCGTCGGGAACGCGAGTGGACCTCACCGGCGTCGTGCTCGAGAGCGGGGACTCGGTGCCGGGCCGCTTCGTCGGGATCGGCATCGCCAGTCGCGGGGTGGATGGGGTCACCATCAGTGGCGGCATCATTCGCGGCTACCGCTACGGCGTGCGATTGGAAGGTGGACGCGCCCATCGGGTGACCGGGTCCGACCTCTCGGGCAGCCGGAACCAGGCGGTACGGTCCCCATCGGCGCGGCCGGACACGGCGGACCGCCTGGACCTGATCCGGCCGGAGGTCTTCGAGGGGTATGGCGGAGGCATCCTGCTGCGGGGAACGGTGGCGGCCAGCGTGATCGGTGTGACCGCGCGCGGTGCCCAGAATGGTATCGCCCTGCTGGAGGCTCGGGAGAGCTACATCGCGGACAACGACCTCGCCTCGAATAACGGCTGGGGCATCCACCTCTGGCGCTCCTCACGCAACATCATCGCGCGAAACAAGGTGGACCACACCCGCCGGTGCGAGTCTCAGGTGCCGGCCGGCGAGTGTGGGGCCGCTGCGGTGCTGTTGCGCGACGCAAGCGACTCGAACACCATCGTGGACAACGATCTCACCGCCTCGAGCCTGGGTTTCTTCCTCACGGGAGAGCGGCGGCAGGGCCGGCCTTCGGTGGGGAATCTGGTCTACCGCAACGATGCCTCAGACGCGCTGCGCACCGGCTTCACCGCCGCGTTCGGCTGGAGCAACACTTTTCTGGAGAATCGGGCCGACAGCGCCGGCATCGGGTTTCGGCTGGACCACTCCGGCGGCTCGACGGTGCGGGGAAATACCGTCATCGGCTCGCGGACGGCCGCCATCGTGAGTAACCACGGCGCCGACAACGCCATTCTCGCCAATGTGCTCATCGGGGGCCCTGTGGGCATCAGAGTCGGTGCACCCGAGGAGGGAGGCGAGGCGAGCCGGCGCTATCGCATCGACGACAACGTGCTCGCCCGTCTGGAGCAGGGCATCGTGGTAGAGCAGACCACCCGCGCTCAGCTGCGCGGCAATCTGTTCGATGGGGTAGGCGATGGGCTCGTGCTGGATGGGGCAGGCCACGCCACCGAGGTCACCGGCAATATCTTCCTTCGCGCCTCCCGCTGGTTCATCGAGGCGCCGGATCTGGCTGCCGGAGGGAACTACTGGGCCACCGCCGACGCATCGGCCGCCACGGCGAAGGTGAAAGGAAGGATCAGCGTGTTACCGTGGAAGCCGGCGAGTGCGGCGGGCTACTGAAGGATCTCCATCGCCAC
>DASYVW010000618.1:0-1723 GCA_035936675.1 Gemmatimonadales bacterium | reverse complement strand
CCCGGTAGGCCGGATGGCCCTGCTCCTCGACCCAGCGTCGCAGAGTCTCGCGGGCGGCCGCCGGTGTCTGATCGAGCAGGCCGCCTGCTGCAATGCTGGGGCGAGGGAGGGGCAATGGCATGAGGGAAAATAGCTATTGGCTATGGGCTATGGGCTGATCCCTGGCCTGAAGCCCTCCGATGTTTGCTGAGGAGCTTTTTGGGTAACCGGCGTAGCCCACAGCCCATAGCCCATAGCTTATGACCTGTCGCAAACGGCCCTAACATCAACTCCAATAATACATTGCCTCACCTCTGCTCGCGGTATAGGTTTGACGCCATGCCAACCCAGGCCACCCCGTGCTTCTGACAGAGTTGCTCACGCCGGACCGGGTGTTGGTACCCCTGTCCGCCCGCGACAAGAGCGGGGTGATCGCCGAGCTGACTCGGCACCTTATCGATCAATCGGGTGGGAGCTATCCGGAAGTCCTTGGGGCGGTGGAAGAGCGCGAGGCGGTGTTGAGCACGGGTATCGGCTTCGGGGTGGCCATTCCGCATGCCCGGTCTTCCGCGGTGAGTCAGCTGACGCTGGTCTGTGGCGTGAGCCAGGAGCCGGTGCCGTTCGACTCGATTGATGGCGAGCCGGTGCGGCTCTTTTTTCTGATCGTCGGGCCTGAGTCGTCTGCTGGCCAGCACGTCAAGGTCCTGAGCCGGATTGCGCGGCTGGTGCGGCGAGAAAATCTCCGGGAGCGCCTCTGTGAGGCTCGAACAGCCGACGAGTTCTACGAAGCTCTGCTCGACGCCGAGTCGCGGTGAGCGAGGCCTCAGGCAGGAGCGCCACTGCCCTGCGAACCCATCTCGCCGGGGGACTGACCCGGGCCGATGTCGGCCATCGAGTACGGCTGGGGGGCTGGGTTCATCGGAGGAGGGATCTCGGCGGACTGGTGTTCATTGACCTGCGGGATCGGGCGGGGGTGGTGCAGCTCTCCTGTAATCCCGCCTGGACTCCAGCCGATGTCATGGAGCGCGCGGCCGGCCTTGGTGCCGAGACGGTCGTCCTAGTTAGCGGGACGGTCGAGCTGCGGCCGGAGCCATCGCGCGACGCTCGCCTCATGTCCAGGGACGTCGAGGTCCACGTGACTGGTCTGGAGATCGTGGGCCCCGCCCAGACCCCACCCATCCCGGTCGCCCGGAAGGAAAAGGAAGATCTCCCAGCCGAGGAGCTGCGGCTGCGCCACCGAGTGCTCGACCTCCGCCGGCCCGAGCTTCAGAGCAACCTGATCCTGCGGCACCGGCTGATGCAGGCCACCCGACGGTACTTCGACGCCCGGGGCTTCCTGGAGATCGAGACCCCGATTCTCACCAAGCCGACACCGGAAGGCGCAAGGGACTACCTCGTTCCCAGCCGGGTGCATCCCGGTGAGTTCTTTGCCCTTCCGCAGTCCCCGCAGATCTACAAGCAGCTGCTCATGGTCTCGGGGTATGACCGGTACTTCCAGATCGCTCGATGCTTTCGGGATGAGGATCTGCGGGCCGATCGCCAGCCCGAGTTCACCCAGATCGATATCGAGGCCTCGTTCGTTGGCCTGGAGGACGTGCTCACCTTCGGCGAAGGGATGGTCCAGTCGCTCTGGACCGAGGCGGGGCACGAGGTGTCGCTCCCGATTCGGCGGATGCGGTATGCCGATGCCCTGGAGACCTACGGGAGCGACAAACCGGACCTACGCTACGAGCTTCCTATCTTC
>DASYVW010000617.1:0-3954 GCA_035936675.1 Gemmatimonadales bacterium | reverse complement strand
AAGAAGCTGGACATCGCAGCCCTGAAGCGGGCGTATGAGGGCGAGATGGCGGGAAGGCGGTAGCTCGGGCTACGGCTCCCGCCACTTCAGCCCTTCCCGCGCGATAAACTCATCGGCCACGCTGGGTCCCCAGCTGCCCGCCGGGTAGTTGGGGAAGTGGTCGGCCCGCTTGTTTGCCCAGAAGTCGATGATCGGATCCACTATCCCCCAGGCGGCCTCTACCTCGTCGCTGCGAGTAAAGAGCGTGGCCTCGCCGACCATGCAGTCGAGGAGCAGCGTCTCGTACGCGTCGTGGTCCAGCCCGCCGAACGCCTCCGCGTAGCCGAAGTCCATGTCCATCGACGCTATCGTGACCTCGACCCCGGGCACTTTTACCTCGAACCGGAGCGCGATCCCCTCCTTGGGCTGCACCCGGATGACGAGGCTATTGGGCTCGATGATCTGGCCCTTCGGCAAGGGAAACATGATGTGCGGCGGCTTGCGGAACTGGATGGCGATCTCGGTGGCCCGTCGCGGCATTCGCTTCCCGGAGCGGAGGTAGAAGGGGACATCCTGCCAGCGCCAGTTGTCGATCATGAAGCGGATGGCGCAATAAGTGGGCGTGGTACTGTCGGCAGCAACGTCCGGCTCCTGCCGGTAGCCGGGGACCGGCTTGCCGGCGATGCTACCGGGCCCATACTGGCCGCGCACCGAATAATCGTGCATCACGGTGGGAGTGATGGGCCGGATGGCACGGAGCACCTTCACCTTATCGTCGCGCACCGCGTCGGCGCTGAAGGTGACCGGCGGCTCCATGGCCGTGAGGGTGAGGAGCTGCAACAGGTGGTTCTGAAACATGTCGCGCACCACCCCTGCCTCCTCGTAGTACCTGGCCCGATGCTCCACACCCACGCTCTCGGCGGCGGTGATCTGCACGTGGTGCACGTGCTGGCGGTTCCACAGCGGCTCGAAGATCGAGTTGGCAAACCGGAAGACCAGGAGATTCTGGACCGTCTCCTTGCCCAGGTAATGGTCGATGCGATACACCTGGTGCTCGGCGAAGGCGCGGCGGACACAGGCGTTCAGCGCGACGGCGCTCTCCAGGCTCCGGCCGAAGGGCTTCTCGATGATGACCCGCACCCAGGGACGCTGCTTGGGATCGGGTACCCGCGGCGCGATGCCCGATTGGGCCAGCCGGTTGATGGTCTCCTCGTAGAGGCTGGGAGGAATGGCGAGGTAGAAGAGGTGCCCGCTCCCGCCGGGAAGAGTGGCGTCGGTTTCCGCCAGCCGCTGCCGCAGTGCATCGTACGTGGCCGGGTTGTCCAGCTCACCCGGCACGTAGTGGAGGTGGGTGGCGAACCGGCCCCAGCGCTCCGGGTCCAAACCGGTGCCACCGCTGGGCCCGAAGGTCCTGAGCGCGTCCCGCACCTGCATGCGGAAGGACTCGTCATCCAACTCGCCGCGTGCCACCGTGATGACCGCGAAATCGTTGGGCAGGAGGCCATCTCCCATGAGGTGAAAGAGCGACGGCATCAGCTTGCGATGGAGAAGGTCGCCGGCTCCGAAGATGATCAAGGTGCACGGCTCCGCCTTCCGGAGCACGCGTGCGGGTAGCCCATCCGCTTCCGGGACCGCGACCGTCATCGAGGCGTGGGCAGTCATGTCGTCTTCACCGCGTGCCCCCCGAACTCGTTCCGGAGCGCCGCGATGACCTTGGCGCTGAAGGAGTCGCTCTGGCGGGACCGGAACCGGGTGAGCAGCGAGAGCGTGATGACCGGCGCCGGGACGTCGAGGTCGATCGCCTCCTGCACCGTCCAGCGGCCCTCGCCCGAGTCTTCCACGTACCCCTTGAGCGCGGCGAGCTCCGTGTCCTTCGCAAAGGCGCGCTCGGCCAGCTCATTGAGCCAGGAGCGGACCACGCTGCCTCGATTCCAGACCGCCGAGATCTGGTGCAGGTCCAGCTTGAAGTCCTTTGATGCGTGCAGGATCTCGTAGCCTTCGGCGTAGGCCTGGAGCATCCCGTATTCGATGCCGTTGTGAATCATCTTGACGTAATGGCCGGAACCCGGTGGGCCGACGTGGGCATAGCCGTCAGGCGGGGCCAGGGTTCTGAAGATGGGCTCGCACTGCTTGAAGGCCTCGGGTGAGGCTCCGATCATCAGGCAGTAGCCGATGGTGAGCCCCCAGATGCCGCCGCTGGTGCCGGCGTCGATGAATTCGATCCCCTTGCCCTTGAGCCGGGCGGCCCGGCGCATCGAATCCCGGAAGTTCGAGTTACCGCCGTCGATGATGATGTCGCCTTGGGAGAGACCCGGCAGCAGCTGCTCGATAGTGCTCTCGACCGCGGCGCCGGCCGGAACCATCAGCCAGACCACCCGAGGCGCGCTCAACTGAGCAGCGAGGTCGGCCAGGTCCTTCGCGCTCTTGGCGCCCTTCGCGACGTGCGCCTTCACCGCGTCGGCACTGCGATCGAACACCACCGCCTGGTGGCCGCCCTGCAACAGGCGCAGCACCATGTTGCCGCCCATCCGGCCCAGGCCGATCATGGCGAGCTGCATCTAACGATCTCCTCTCAAGTCTGCACGCCCAGTCCGGCCAGCTCCTGGCGCAGTCGGGCGGCATCGGTAAATCGAATGGTCCGCATCCCGAGGTCCCGGGCCGGCTCCAGATTCCGCTCCCGGTCGTCAATGAACAGCGAGCTGTCCGGTTCCGCCTGCGACATCGCCAGCGCCACCTCATAGATCCGGCGGGCCGGTTTCAGCAGGCCGAGCCAGCAGGAGGAGAAGAAGGCCATGAAAATGTCGCGTAGGCCGAACTGCTCGATCCGGTGTCGGTTCAACTCATCGGATTCGTTATTGATCGTCATCAGGCGGTAGCGTCCGGTACGCGCCAGCGCCCGAGCCAGGTCGATCGTCTCCGGAAACGGTGTACTCTGCGCCAGCATGCACGCCTTGAACTCCGCCGGCTGAAAGGGCCGGGGCCGGGTGAACACCGTGTTCCGCAGGTAGTCATCCAGCGGCATCCTGCCCTGTTCCAGCATGGCGATGGCCTCGCCGTGCAGATCCTCCAGCTCAGCCGCGTCGAAGCCGAAATGCCGCGCGGCGGCGGCGCGCTGTTCCCGGTCCCAACCATTGGTGCCGAGAACGCCGCCGATGTCGAAGAAGATGTGGGTGACCGTCACCGCTCGAGCAGCCCGAGATCGTCGATGCGGATGGCGGGTCGGCCACGCCCCCTGAGGGCGACGAGATCTCCCTCGGCCTGAGCCGCTTCCAGCTCGCCGAAGCCGAAAGGCTCACCGGGAATCGCCAGATCGTTTGGCACCCGGTCGACGATCTGAAGGAAATGCCCCACCGGCGGGCCGCCTTTGTGAAGCTGACCGGTGGAGTGCAGGAAGCGCGGACCGTAACCCAGGGTGGTGGCGACTCTGAGCCGATCGCGGAGTCGGAGCCGAATGGCGGCGAGCCGGCGATCGTTCTCCGGTGTGGGTGGCAGATACGCCATGATGGCGAGGTAGTGGCCCGGCTTGATCCCGGCCAGAAACTTCTCCAGCTCCGCCGCTGAAGCGGCCGGTGAAGGCGCGCTTCGCTTTGCCAGCACGGCCTTGGTGTTCGCCTTGCTTTCGGCGACGTTGGGCTGATCGAATGGATTGATTCCCAGAACCGCACCTGCCACGGCCGTGGCGAACTCCCAGCGGAAGAACTCCTGCCCCAGGTCGTAGCGATCGTCCAGCCTCAGATGGACCACCGGATGGCCGGCCTTCTCCAGCTCGGCCAGGCGCGATTCGATTCCGGCGTTGGCTTCGCCGGCCAGGACCATCGACACGAAGAGCCGATCTTTGCCGTACACCTCGGGCCGACCCAGCGGCTCGTCGGCTACCGGGAGGATGCCCTTGCCTTCCTTGCCGGTGCTCTCCGCGATCAACTGTTCCGCCCAGAGGCCGAAGCTCGCGATCCCGGGAGAGAGCACGAAGGTGGC
>DASYVW010000616.1:0-2416 GCA_035936675.1 Gemmatimonadales bacterium | reverse complement strand
ACCCGCCAGCAGGACACATCGTTGAGTGCGGGAGGACGGAGAGCCTCGCCGGTCCGAAGGCTGAAGCAGGCGTGGTGCCACGGGCAGCGCACAGTGTCACCGACCAGAATCCCTTCCGGGAGGGGACCACTGTAGTGGCTGCAGACGGCCCCTAGCGCGAACCATTCGCCGCCGGACCGGGCCAGGAGGACTGGCTTTCCGGAGGCGTGCCCGGCCAGCATACCACCTTCGGGGACCTGCGCAATCGGAATACCGGCCGTGAGATCGGGACCGGAGACAGTTGGCTCGGTGCTCATGGAGAATCTTTCTGTCGCAACTGGAGTTGATCAGAGATCGGGGAGCGTTGCCTTCCGTCCCTGATTCTGTTGGCGGAGCCACTGATAGAGCGGCTCGAAGTATTCGACCATGGCCTTTCCGTCGAGCTCACGGCCGGTGGTCTCACGGAGGGCCACACGCCACGGCAGGCTCGCGCCGGGCGCCATCAGCCGGCGGAGAAAGTCGCCCACTTCCCGGTGGCCGTAGTAGTCGGTGTCGTGGGGGTCCTGGTGCAGGATCTGCCGGGCAATGTGGTCGTGCAGCTGAAAGAGCAGCGCATAGGAGAGCGCATAGTCGTAATACTGCGCCGGATCGTCGTTGATGTGCGTCTTGGTCAGCCCGTCGGCCCAGCGCTCATCCCGCGGTGTCGGAGGGACAATTCCCTGGTATTTCCGGGTGAGCTCCCACCATGTGGCATTGAACTGATCGGGCGGCAGCTTGTCGGCGTACAGCGCATGCTCGAACCGGGTCATGGTGCCGGCAGCAAAGGGGATGAAGACCACGTAGTTCAGCGCTTCCTCCAGCAGCTGCCCCATACTGTCCACCTGCGCCTTCGGCGCCACCAGGCCGCGACCGGCGAGAAATCGGCGCTGCAGCGCGGCAAGGCCGATCATCGAGCCGATCCCCTCGTGATAGGCGCGGTTGGCGCCCGACCGCAGCACCATCGGCACTTCAGGCCGGCTGTAGCTCAGGTAGTAGTAGATGTGCCCTAGCTCGTGATGCACCGTCTCATACCAGTCGCGGTTCGGCTCGACGCTCATGAGAGACCGCACGTCGTGATCGAGATCGAGATGCCAGGCCGACGCGTGGGTGTTCTTCTTGTACGGAGCATCCGCTGCGAGCGGGTAGAGCGACGACTTGGTCCAGAACGTGGCCGGTAACGAGTCGAAGCCGAGACTGCGGTAGAACTCCACGCCCTGGCGCACCACCCACTCGGCCGACTTGTCCTTCAGCGCACTGTCCACGTCGAGTCCTTTTACCTCCACCAGCGAGCCCCAGTCCTGCCCCCATCGGTTGGGGAGCCAGTGCGCCGGCAACTCGTCGGGCACCGGCGCTCCGTATCGCTTGGCCAGCTCGTAGCGGGCCCAGGTGTGAAGCTCGCGGTAGAGCGGCCGCAGATCCCTGATGAGCCCGTCGTTGAGCCGGAGCATGTCGTCCGTGCTCATCCCGTACTCGGATACCTGGTAGTTGAAGTAGTCGGGATAGCCGAGGGTCTGGACGACCTGGTTACGCAGATCCCTGAGGCGAACGAGTCCGGGCTTGAGGGTGGGCCCTATCTCCTTCGATGCCTGCCACACCGCCAGCCGCTCCGGCAGCTTCTTTGCCGTCCGGAGTGCGTCGTCGATCTGGTTCGGCGTGACGGGCTTCCCGCGCACCTTGAACTGGAAGCCATACAGCTTCTCGGTCTGCTCCGTCTCGGCGGCAATGCGCCGTGACACCACGTCGGCGGCCATCTGCGGCTTTTCGGCGGCCAGGTAGAGCATTACCTCGAGCTGGCGCGCCTGAAGCGGAGTGAGACGGTCGCGGTGCTCCAGGTAACCCTTGATCCTGGTGATGTTCTCCGCGCTGCCGACGAAGCGGGCCAGCTCCTCGTTGGCGCGCCGGGTCCGGAGCGCGTTGGATGAGTCGCCCTCGACGATGTGGGTGTTCGACTCCCACTCGGCCAGGGCGCTGGCGTAGTTCAGTCGTTGATATTCTTTGCTGTAACCGGCGAGGTAGTTCTCGACCTCAGCATTCCGAGACACCCGCTCGGCATCGGCCCGGCAGGCGATCGCGAGGACGACGAGCAGCAGAGCCGGGCGTGCTATTGGCATGGGTCGAACGTGCACGGACGGGAGGCGAGTGTCAATTCGGCGAGTTACCCCACCGCCTTCTCCGGCAAACCCCCGAATCGCCGCTCCCGTGAGGCAAAGTCCTGAATCGCCGCGCGGAGAGCGTCGGGGCCGAACTCGGGCCACATGAGAGCGGTAAAGTGGAGCTCGGCATACGCCGCCTCCCAGAGCAGAAAGTCGCTCAGCCGGTGCTCGCCACCGGTGCGGATCAGGAGATCCAGCTCAGGCACCGGCGAGCTGTGGTCCACAATGGCCACGAGCCGCCCGAA
>DASYVW010000615.1:0-1912 GCA_035936675.1 Gemmatimonadales bacterium | reverse complement strand
GCCGTGACGTGATAATGAGGGGGCGGCGCATCCACATGATCGCCATGGCTCATCCAGACCGGGGTCTCCTCCCCCACCCCGAATCCCTGGAAGAGACGTCCACCCTCGACCCGAAGGCTGGCCCGGCCGTACTCGCGCCGGCTCGCGCGGGTGACCTTGCCGCCGGAGAGGTGGGCCATCAGCTGCATGCCGTAGCAGAGGCCCAGCACCGGGGTGCCGAGCTCGAGCAGTTCGGGATCGGCGGTGGGAACACTTTCGCCATAGACCGAATTGGGGCCACCCGAGAGGATAATTCCCTTGGGCTTCCACTCGCGGATCCAGTCCACCGTACGCGAAGGAGGATGGATCTCACAATAGACGTGCGCCTCCCGCACCCGCCTTGCGATCAGTTGGGTATACTGCGAGCCGAAGTCGATGATCAGGATTCCGTCGTGATGGTTTGCGGTCATTCCGCCAATCTTTCTCCTCGGAACAACTCCTCGACCTTCTCCCGCGGACGAGCCACCCACCAGCGCCCCTCATCCACGATCACTTCTGCCGGACGGGGCCTGCTGTTGTAGTTCGAGGCCATGACAAAGCCGTAGGCGCCGGCACCGAGCACCGCCAGCGCATCGCCGGCCACAAGGCCCGGAAGCATCCGGTCCAGCGCCAGGAAGTCGCCCGTTTCGCAGACCGGACCGACCACGTCCACCCGCGAGGCCGGGCGCCGCCGCTCCTCCAGCTCGACGATCTCGTGGTAGGCCTGGTAGTGGCTGGGGCGCACCAGGTCGTTCATACCGGCGTCCACCACCACAAACTCCTTACCCCCGGAGTGCTTGCGATACAGCACCCGGGTAAGGAGCACGCCGGCGCTGCCCACCAGAAAGCGTCCGGGCTCGAGGTACACCGTAAGCCCGGTGGGCGCGAGCAGCGGTACGACCGCCGATGCGAAGTCGGCGGGATCGAGGGATGGCTCTTCCGCGTAGCGGATACCGAGACCGCCACCGATGTCGATAATCCTCAGGGTCGTCACACCCAGCCGTTTCAGCCGCTCGATCAACTCGAGCAGGCGGCCGATCCCCTCGACGAAGGGCTCGGTGGTGACAAGCTGGCTTCCCAGGTGCATGGCGAGAGTGGTGAGCCGAAGCCTCGGATGCCGAAGGACGTACTCGGCGGCGGGGACGACCTGATCGGAGGGAAGCCCGAATTTGATTCCGCTCTTACCGGTGGAGATATAAGGATGGGTGTCGGTGGTGACGCCGGGGTTGACCCGGATGCCGACTTGAACCTCCGTCCCCTCGGCATCGGCGATGCGTCCGAGCAGCTCGAGCTCCTCGCGCGACTCGACGTTGAGGTGGCCCACCCCCGTCTTCACCGCAGCCTGGAGCTCCTCGGCGGTCTTCCCCACCCCGCTGAACACGATGCGATCGGGGCTGAACCCGGCCGCCAGGGCCCGCGACAGCTCGCCCCCGGAGACGATATCTGCGCCCGCACCCAGGTCGCGAAGGATCCGCAACACGGCGAGGTTGCTGTTTGCCTTGACCGCAAAGCAGATGCGATGAGGCACCGAGGCCAGGGATTCATCCAGAGTGCGGTATCGGCTCCGGATGGCCTCCGCGTTGTACGCGAACACCGGCGTTCCGACGCCCTCGGCGATCTCGTTCAGCGGCACGCCGGAGAAGACCAGCGTGCCGGCGCTGCGCGAGAGGCCGGCTTCGGCAAACAGGTCGAGCAGCTTCCCGGGAGAACCCGTTCTCCTCAGTACGCCTTCGCCCACACGGCCTCGGTCACACTCGGTCGCCCGCACCACACGCAGGTGGCGGGTGCCACTGGCGAACGGAATTCCTCATCCGGCAACACACGGATGGTCGCCTTGGTCTGCTCCTTGATTTCGGCTTCGCAGGTGCCGGCGCCGCAGAAGCCGGCGTAGACG
>DASYVW010000614.1:0-1726 GCA_035936675.1 Gemmatimonadales bacterium | reverse complement strand
AACGAGGAGCGTCACGATGGGCCAGCTCCTTAGTATGATGGCCATCTTCATCCAATACCCGTGGCTCGCTGCCCTCCTCGGGGTGTCGCTGCTGGGCCTCGGGCGCTGGCGTGGTCGCGGAGCCGCGGTCGCGGCCGGCCTCACGTGGCTGCTGTACGCCGTCTACGAGACGGGGATGAAACAGCGCTGGTGGTGCAGCGGAGAGTGCAACATCCGGATCGATCTGCTGCTCGTCTATCCGATACTGCTCGTGTTGACCGTGGTAGGCGCGGTGAGCCTCCTTCGCACTGGACGGGAGCGCCGGTCGATCGTGTAGCGGAGCCGCCGCGGCTGATGCGTGAGCCGTTACGCCGACGGCGAGCAGTTTTACTCGAAGCACCGACCCCGGAGTAGAGGGCTTCAGAATACGTGTCTAGGCGCTCCCTCAGCGCCCGGGCCACCTCGGCAAAGACGCTCTCCCAGTCGCCGGCCGTTGGCTGCCGAAAGAGGCGGGCGCTCTGATACCAGTGTGTTGTTGCCCCGCTCAGCATCCATCGGTACTCGCTCGGGGTAGCCAAGCAGATCCAGGTCGGCGCGCCCAGCGCTCCGGCCAGATGTGCCACCGCCGTATCGACCGTAATCACTAAGTCGAGTTCCTTCACCGCGGCCGCGGTCCGCGCCCAGTCGGTCAGCTCCGGCTCGAGATCGTAGACGCCCCCCACCTCACGCAGCTGCTCCGACGCTGGCCCGACCTGCAGGCTGTAGAACGTGACGCCAGGGACGCGGAGCACCGGATCCCACGCGGCGAGCGGAGTCGAGCGCGGCACATCGTTGGAATGGTCCGCGCTTCCCGCCCACACGATACCCACCCTAAAGTCGCCAGCCAGCGGACGGAATGGCTCTGTGGCGCGTAAATAGGGCTCGGAGGGTATGTCTGCCGGCGTTTGGACGCCGAGCAGCGGGGGAAGGCTGTAGTTGCGGGTCCAACGCTCGAAGCCCCCGCCTGCCTCGACGGTGTCCACCACTGTGACGTCCCTGAAGTGGTCGCCAAAGAAGCGCACTAGCGTCGGGTGAACCATTAACGTCAGCGCACCGACCCGCGCCCGAACGGTTGGGATCCAGCGGGCCCACATCAGCGAGTCGCCATAGCCCCATGTTTCCGCATCGAGCAGGAGCCGCCCCTCGAGCGGCTCTCCATTCCACGGCCGCCACGGGTATGTCGCCCGGACCTTCTTCCCGCTCTTGTACCTGGCGCTCATGCCTCGGTTGGTGAGGTACGCGTCCAGCTCGGGCCAGCCGTTGGCGTAGTCGCCGATATAGAGGCGCGATAGGACTCGGTACGTCGATTCGCCCCAGGGGGTGGCCGTCGATCGCGCGGCGGCCTCGAAGAAGGACCGGGCGCGACCGACCTGACCCATACCGACGAGGGAGAGCCCGAGCATCCACTGGAGTTCCTCTGTCCTCTCGGGATCTGGGGCAAGCGAGAGCGCTGCCTCCTCTTGCTGCACGGCCTCATCGAGAAGCCCGGCCCGCTGGCAGAGGTGTCCGAGCGTTGTGGCAATCTCCGCGTTGTCCGGGTGGCGGCGCTGGGCCTCTTGGGCATACGCGAGCGCCCGTTCCTCCGTCATGGCCCGCGGGTTTCGCCGGTTAACCACAAAGGCCAGGAAGCCAAGCTTCAGCGCGCACTCGTCGCCGAGCTTGTTGTTGCGATTCCGCTCAAAGATCTCGGCGTATTGGAGCACTGCCT
>DASYVW010000613.1:0-2274 GCA_035936675.1 Gemmatimonadales bacterium | reverse complement strand
ACCGACCGCTGCAACATGCGCTGCCGGTACTGCATGCCGGAGCAGGAATATGTCTGGCTGCCCCGCGAGTCGATCCTCTCCTTCGAGGAGATCGATCGGCTGACCGGCATCTTCGCCGGGCTGGGCGTGGACAAAATCCGGCTTACCGGGGGCGAGCCCCTGCTTCGTCGCGATCTCCCCCCGTTGGTCGCTCTGTTGCGGCTGCGGCCGGAGCTCCGGGACATCGCGCTCACCACCAACGGCATCCTGCTGGGTCGATACGCGACCGAGCTTCGAGCGGCGGGCCTCAGCCGGGTGACGGTCAGCCTCGATACTCTCAGACCCGAGCGCATGCTGGACTTCGCTCGGAGCCCGCGCCACGCGGACGTACTGGACGGGATCGCGGCTGCCCGGTCGGCTGGATTCGACGTGAAGCTCAACGTCGTGGTGATTCGCGGGTACAACGACGACGAGCTGGGTGACCTGATCGACTTCGGCCAGCACGCCGGCGCGGAGGTTCGCTTCATCGAGTACATGGATGTCGGGGGTGCCACCGACTGGTCGATGGGCCAGGTGGTGAGCCAGCGAGAGATCCTGGAGACCCTGGCTCGTCGCTACGGACCGATCGAACCGCTGGCCAGGCCTGACGCCGCCCCGGCCGAGCGGTTCAGCTGCTCCGACGGCACCGTATTCGGCGTCATCGCCTCGACCACCGCGCCATTCTGCCGCAGTTGCGATCGTGCCCGTCTCACCGCCGACGGCACCTGGCTGCTCTGCCTCTACGGGGAAAGTGGTGTCGATCTGCGCGAGGCCCTCCGGACCGGATGCAGCGATGCCGAGATCGCCTGCCGGATTGCCGCGGCGTGGGCCGCCCGAACCGACCGGGGAGCCGAAGTACGGGCCGGTGCGTCCGACCGCGGCGCATTATATCAGCTGGAGTCTCTCCGTGCCGATCCGCACCGGGAGATGCACACCCGGGGCGGATGATGGCGCTCCACATCGCCCTCATCCAACCGCAGATCCCTCCCAATACCGGCAACATTGCGCGGCTCTGCGCCGCCACCGACAGCTCGCTCCATCTGATCGAGCCGCTCGGCTTCTCGATCGACGACAGTGAGGTCCGCCGCGCCGGACTCGATTACTGGCACGCGGTGGATCTCTGGGTCCACCCGAACTGGTTTGCCTTCCGTGACGCGATCGACCGCGCGCGCTGTCTCTACTTCTCTGCCAAGGCCGAGCGGAGCTATTGGGACGCTCTTTACCGGCCGAACAGTTGCCTGGTGTTCGGGAGCGAGACCGAGGGAATGCCGCAACGGATCCTGGAGAAGCACCCGGAGCAGTGCTTCACCATTCCGATGAGCGGGCCGGTTCGGAGTCTCAATCTGGCTACGGCGGTTGGCATTGTCCTGTACGAAGCTATTCGGCAGGTGGGTGGAAGTCGTGAGTCGCGAGTCGAGAGTCTTGCGCCAGACATGAGAACTCCTCAGCGAGCCGAGTAGATCCTTCGCTGCGCTCAGGATGAGGAGCTTCTTTGGCTGGTACTCGCGACTCGCGGCTCGCGACTGGAAGACACTATATTTGCCCCGGTTTAGGCCGAGTCCATTCACCCCAATGCTGAACGACGAGAGCTACCTGCATGCTCGCTAAAGTGGCGGTGGTCGGGGCAGGAAACGTGGGCGCGACAGCGGCGCAGCGGTTGGCGGAGAAGAACCTGGCGCGCACGGTCGTGATGATCGACGTGGTGGATGGGGTGCCCCAGGGTAAGGGCCTCGATCAGTGGCAGTCGGGGCCGATCGAAGGCTTCGACACCAGGATCGCCGGCAGCGGCAGCTACGACGAGGCCGCGGGCGCCGAGGTGTTCCTGGTGACGGCCGGAATCGCCCGGAAGCCGGGGATGAGCCGGGACGATCTGGTGAAGACCAACGCCGGCATCGTGGGCTCGGTGGCCGAGCAGATCGCCCGGGTGGCGCCCAAGTCCATCGTCGTGGTGGTCTCCAACCCGCTCGATGTCATGTGCTATGTCGCGATGAAGACCAGTCGCTTCCCTCGGGAACGGGTGATCGGCATGGCCGGGGTGCTCGACACAGCACGGTACCGGAGCTTCCTGGCCGAGGCGCTTGACGTGTCGGTCGAGGATATTCAGGCGATGGTACTGGGTGGCCATGGCGATACCATGGTGCCGCTGGTGTCCTACACCACCGTGTCAGGGATCCCCGTCTCCCAACTGATCGACCGCGCCAAGCTCGACGAGATCGTCACCCGGACTCGGAACGGGGGAGCGGAGATCGTCTCGTT
>DASYVW010000612.1:0-2603 GCA_035936675.1 Gemmatimonadales bacterium | reverse complement strand
CAGAGCCAGACCGAGGATGTCGAGCCCGGGACCGATGTTGCCCACGCCGCCCGGGGCGAAAGCCGTGGCACTCCTCGGTTCACCGGTCATGCGCCGGCCAGCCGCAGAATGTCGTTCAGCACACCGGCCGCGGTGACCTCGGCACCGGCTCCAGGTCCGGTGATCACCAGGGGATTGTCCTTGTAACGCGCGGTGGTGAACACCAGCTGATTGTCCGAGCCCTTGATCGCGGCAAACGGACTGGTTGCCGGCACCGATCGAACGCCTACGGCGATCTTTACCGGCGACACGACTGCCACATAGCGCAGTACCTCTCCTTCGGCCGCCGCCGCCTCGACCCGGCGCTTCCACCCGGCGTCGAGCTCCTCCAGCCGGTCGAGAAATTGCTCGAGCGAGAGCGAGCGCGCCCACTTGGGCACCAGCGACTCCACCGCATTCCGGCGGAGCTCGCCGGGATAGCCCAGCAGGCGAGCGAGGATCAGGGCCTTGCGGGCGACATCCATGCCGGAGAGGTCGTCCCGGGGATCCGGCTCGGTATAGCCTTTTGCCATGGCGCTTCGCACTGCATCCGAGAACGACACGCCGGCAGAGACCTCGCTCAGCACATACCCGAGAGTACCGGAGAGGAGTCCCTCGATACGGGCCACCCGGTCGCCCGATTCCACCAGCTTGTGATAGGTGTCGATGATGGGCAGCCCGGCACCCACGGTGGCTTCGTGCAGGATCCGCCGGCCGCGGGCCCGGGCGGTCTGCCACAAGGAATCGCTGACCAACCGCCGGCCTGCCAGCGGCCGCTTGTTGGCGAGCACCAGGTCCATCCCGTGGGTGAGCGCCTGCTGCAGGGCCGGTCCAGTGTCGTCCGCAGTAAGGTCGATCAGGACCGGCCGGGTCAGCGCGTAACTGGCGATGTGAGCGACTGCCTCCTCGGCGGTCGCAGCGCGACCATTTTGGAGATCCGCCAGCCGGCGCCCTTTCCGTTTCTCGGATGCGAGGCTCGCCAGCTTTCGGGGGCCGATGCCCTGTGGATCGAAGACGAAGCCGGAGCGGTCGATGACTGCCGCCACCTGCAGAGAGAGGGTCGGACGATCGACCCGGCCCAATAACGAGGCGAGGGCTTGCCCGATCTGACCATAGCCGAGCAGAACCAGCTCCATCCGCTCGGGCCGCACCACCGACCCTCCGGCAATCCGGGAGAGTTGGAAGGCAGTGTGGATCCGGCGTTGCGCCTCGGCGGCCTCCTTGGCCGACACGACCACCGAAATGTTCAACTCGGAGGAGCCCTGCGCGATGGCCACCACGTTGATCCCGCCGGCCGCAAGGGCGGAGAACACCCCAGCCGCGACGCCCGGCGTGCCATGCATGCCCAGGCCCACCACAGCCACCGTCGCCATGCCCGGGCTCACCTCTACGCCATCGATCTCCCGCCGGGCGATCTCTCCTTGAAACTCGGCCAGCAAACTCCGGCGCGCCTGCTCGGCAAAGGCCTCGGGCACGCTGAAGCAGATCGAGTGCTCCGAGGACGCCTGCGAGATCAGCGAGACCGAGATCCTGCGGCCGTGGAGCGCGGCGAAGGTGCGCGCAGCGATCCCCGGAACGCCGAGCATGCCGTTTCCGGTGACCGTAATGAGCGCCTGTCCTCCGGCTGCAGTCAGTGCCTTCACCGGGAACTTCCCCGGGGCCGCGCGCTCGGACACTTCGGTCCCTGCAGAGGCAGGATCCGCGAACGGCCGTACATGAATCGGGATGCGTCGCCCGGCCAGAGGGATCAGCGCGCGGGGATGGAGAACCTTGGCGCCATAGTAGGCGAGCTCGGCCGCCTCGCGGGCATGCAGTTGGGGGATGACCCGCGCGTCCGGCACCACCCGCGGATCGGCGGTGAGCAGGCCGGGGACGTCCTTCCAGAGCAGCACCCGGGAAGCGCCGAGCGCGCGAGCCAGCAGGGTGGCGGTGAGGTCGGAGCCGCCTCTACCGAGAGTCGTCACGTCTCCTGTCGGGGCGGCGCCGAGGAATCCGGGGACGACCGGAATGGCGCCGCGGGTGAGGATCGGCTGCAGGATCCGCTGGGCGTTCCGGTCGGTGCGGGAGAAATCCGGCGAAGCCTGCCCGAATATGCCGTCGGTTTGGATGACGTCCGCGGCATCGACGTACCTGGCCTTGGCTCCGGCCTGCTCGAGCGCGGCCGCAAAGAGTCGGGCGCTCAGCCGCTCACCCCGGGACACGAGATAATCGTTAGTGCGGGCGGTGAGCTCTCGAACCAGGCGGAGACCTTGTGCCAATGCCTCGAGCTCCTGGAATACATCGGCGACGTACGCCAGCATCTCCGCACGCGCCCGCCCGGCCGGCAGCAGTGCCCGGGCCATTTCTGCGTGACGCGAGCGCAGCTGGGCGATGAGCGAAGCGACGGTACGCTCGTCGCCGCCGCCCGCCTGCCGAGCCACCTCGAGGAGTGCATCGGTGACGCCTGCCATCGCGGAGACGACGACGACCGTGGGCTCCGGGCGGTAGCTCCCGATGATCTCGACGGCGTGGCAGACGGCGGGGGAGTCGGCTAGCGAGGCACCGCCGAACTTGTGCACCGAAGGTGCCCGGCGATGACGTGGCAT
>DASYVW010000611.1:0-4808 GCA_035936675.1 Gemmatimonadales bacterium | reverse complement strand
TTGAAGCGTTTGAGGCTGGACAGAGTGCCGGTGTAGACCGGCGTACCGTCCCGGACGACGCGCGCCTTCGCGGTCCGCTGGATGGTGCCACTCCGTACGGTGCAGCCCGCGATGGTTCCGACCTTGCTCACCTTGAAGAGCTGGAGCACTTCGGCGTCGCCCAGCACCGTTTCCCGCTCCTCCGGCTTCAGCAGGCCCTCGAGCGCGTTCCGCACATCCTCCACCGCTTCATAGATGATGCGGTAGGTGCGCACGTCCACCTGCTCCCGCTCCGCGGCCGCACGCGCGTTGGAGTCAGGCCGCACGTGGAAGCCGAGCACGATGGCGCCCGAGGCCTTGCCCAGCAGGATGTCGCTCTCGGTGATGGCACCCACCCCACGGTGCACCACGTCGACCCGTACCTCGCTGGTGCTGAGCTGCGCGAGCGCGTCGGCCAGCGCCTCGGCAGGTCCGCCCTGATCCGCCTTGATAATAATGCGGAGCATGGTGACCTCGCCCTCCTTGAGGGCGCGGCTGAAGTCCTCGAGCGAGGTACCCTTGGCACTTCGCCGGTTCTGGGCCTCGCGCTCGAGCCGCTGCCGTTTCTGGGCAATATCCCGCGCCTCGTTCGCATCGGTCAACACGGCGAAGATATCGCCCGCGGCCGGCACGCCCTCGAAGCCCAGAATCTGCACCGGGATAGAGGGACCCGCTTCCTTCACCGTCTTGCCACGCTCGTCGTAGAGCGCGCGAACTCGCCCGGAAAACTTGCCGCAGATGAAATTGTCGCCGCCAACCAGGGTGCCACGCTGTACCAGGATCGTTGCCAGGGGTCCCTTGCCAGGGTCGAGGCTGGCCTCGAGCACGGTTCCGTGCCCCTTCCCCGTGGGATTGGCCTTGAGATCGAGGATCTCGGCCTGGAGCAGGATCTGCTCCAGCAGGTGCTCGATGCCGGTGCCGCGCTTGGCCGAGATCTCGGCCGAGAGCACGTTACCACCAAACTCCTCCAGCACCACGTTCTGCTGCAGCAAGTCCTGCTTGACCTTCGGCACGTTCGCCGTCGGGAGATCGATCTTGTTGATGGCGACGATCATCGGCACGCCGGCGTTCCGGGCGTGGCTGATCGCCTCGACCGTCTGGGGCATCACCTGGTCGTCCGCCGCAACGACGAGGACGACGATGTCGGTCACCTGAGCGCCGCGGGCGCGCATCGCGGTGAACGCCTGGTGGCCTGGCGTATCGAGGAAGGTGATCCGCTTGTCACCCGGCAGCTCGACGTGATACGCGCCGATGTGCTGGGTGATGCCGCCGGCCTCTCCGGCAACGATGTTGGCCTTGCGGATATAGTCGAGCAGCGAGGTCTTGCCGTGGTCCACATGACCCATGATCGTCACCACCGGTGGCCGCGACACCAACTGCTCCGGGTTCTCGACCGCCTGATCCAGCTCGGCCTCCGCTGCGTACTCGTCTTCCTTTATAGCCTGGAAGCCGAATGCGGACGCGATCAGCTCGATCTGATCGAAGTCGAGGCGCTGGTTCACCGTCACCATCAGCCCCAGCTCCTTGAAGGCGAACTGGACGATCTGGGTGGCGGGCACCTTCATGGCCCCGGCCAGCTCGGAGACCGAGACGAACTCGTTGACCCGGATGAGGGTCTTCTCGCGCTCCTTCTCCTCCGCCAGACGACCGGCCTGAACGTCACGGAACGAGGGCTCGTCGCTGCGGCGGCCCTTCCGGCCGGCCGGACCCTTCATTCCCTGGAGGGTCCTCAGGATGTTGGCATGCACCGCTTCCTGATCCACCGACGAGCGCTTCCCCTTCTTCCCCTTCTTACGACCCCCACCCTTCTCGGCGTCAGGCCCAAAGGTGCGAACCGGGGGAGCATTGCGGTCGCCGCCAGGGCGTGAAGGCATGCCGGGTCGGGATGGCCCCCCACTCGGGCGGGCCGGAGTGGCGGGTGCGCTGCTGCTGAAGACCGGCTTGGGGCCACGGGGTGCAGTGGGCGCGGGCCGTTGCACCCGCGGCGGGATGAACGGCGCCCTCGTCGCACCGGTCGGGGCTGGGGTCGGCCGGAAAAGCGGCGCTTCGGGAGCGCCGCCGTTGACCGCCTCCTCCTCGGTGGCGACCGCGCCCTCCTCCGTGCTCGACGGCGCTGGAGGCAGATCCTTGAACAGGGCGCGGGCACGCTCCTCGAGGCTCTGGGCCGGGACCGTCTCCTCTGGCTCCGGAAGAACTGGCCGCTCCAGCTCGAGCGCCGCCAGCTCCGCGGCCTTCTCGGCCTGGACCTGGGCCTCGACCTGCGCCACTTCAGCCGCTGTGCGGCGCCGCTTGGTCGGCTTGGCTTCGACCGCCACGGGGGCAGGCTCCGCCTTGACGGCCTTGCGCCGGCCTTTCTTGGCCGCAGGCTCCTCCGCGCTGCGACGCTTGTCCCGCTCCCAACGCACCCGGACCGCGGAGACTTGATCACCCTCCAGCGCGGACAGGTGGCTGCGCACGAAGATGTTCATGTCCTTGAGCATGTTGAGTAGCTGCTCAGGAGCGACACCGAATTCGGCTGCCAGATCGTGGACTCTCGTTTTAACCACGCATGCCTCCATCAAGAGCGTCCGGGCGCCAGCTGCACCATGCCGCCGGCCAACGCGCGGTCCCGTACGCCTACCGCCATTACCGGCGGTTTACCCAACTGCGCGCCGATCGCTGCGGCACGCGGTCCCGGCAATAACGGCACACCCTTGGCGGTGGCCAGCCGGACGACCTTCTCGACGGCGCGGGGACTGGCATCTTCGGCCACGACCACGCACCAGCACTTCCCCGACTGCAGCTCTCTTCGAACCGCGTCTACCCCGATCACGACCCTCCGCCCACGGTAGCCCAGGCCGAGCAGGCCCAGTAGCCCGCTCATGCCTTGGGGCGCGATTCCTCGCCACTGTCCTCATCGGTGAGCTCGGACAGGAAGGCCATCAGCTGATCGGCCGTTTCCGGGGTCATCCCGGGGATCTTGGCGATGTCTTCGCGCTCGAGATCCAGGATGTCGTTCAACATCTTGTAGCCGGCAGTCTCGAGAATGCCGGTGAGGTCGGGCGACAGCCCTTTGAGCTCGCTGAGCGGAACCTTGCCGGCCATCTCTTCTTCCGGCGGGAGCGGCGCGAACAGCGGGCCCTCGCCGCCGCGCTCCAGCCACTCGCGGCTGGAGTAGAGATCGATCTTCCAACCGGTGAGCTCCGAGGCGAGCCGCACGTTCTGTCCGTTGCGGCCGATTGCCAGCGAGAGCTGGTCTTCGTCCACCACGGCCTGAATCGTCTTGGCCTCGGGATCGGAGAACACCTTGGCGACGCGGGCCGGCGCGAGGGCGAGCCGGGCGAACCGCTCCGGATCCGGTGACCAGGGCACGATGTCGATGCGTTCGCCGCCCAGCTCGTTCACGACCGCCTGAACCCGGGAGCCCTTGAGGCCGACGCAGGCGCCGACCGGGTCGATGGCGTCATCCCGAGAGATCACCGCGACCTTGGTCCGGCTGCCCACCTCGCGCGCAATCGCCCGGATCTCCACCACCTGCTGCTGGATTTCGGGCACCTCGAGCTTGAAGAGCGCCTTCACGAACAGGGGATCGCCCCGGGAGAGGATCAGCCGCGGGCCCTTCGGGGTTTCCTCCAGCCGCTTGAGCACCGCGCGGATGGTGTCACCCTGGTGAAAGTGCTCCCGGTGGTTCTGCTCCCGGTAGGGCACGATCGCCTCGGCCTCGCGAAACTTGTTCAGCATGATCACAAGCTTGCCGCGCTCGATCTGCTGAACCTCCCCAGAGAGCAGCTCGCCCACCTTGGAAGTGAACTCCTCGCGAATGCGAGCCCGCTCGCCTTCACGCACCCGCTGGATAATTCGCTGCTTGGCGGCCTGAACCGCGAGGCGGCCGAAGTCCACGAAGGGGACCTCTTCCTCGAGCATGTCGCCGACGGCGAAATCGGCATCCTCGTACTGGGCCTCCTCCAGCGTGATCTGCCAGCTGGCATCCTCGACGGTCTCGACCACCTGACGAAGTCGGACGACCTTGATGGTGCCCTGGAGCTCGTCCACGTTCAGCTCGAAGCGCACGTTGGGCCCGAACTTCCGCACCAGCGCCGCGTGAATGCCATCACGCAGGAGCTCGAGCAGATCGGAGCGCTCCAGTTGTTTTGCTGTCGTCAGCTCGCGGAACGCGGCCAACATCTCAGCCGAACCTGCCATCCGTTCACCCCCTACTGCGTTTACCAAGGACCTCGGACTCCGCTACTAACGTGGCCTCACGGATCGCATCGAACGCGACCGTCACTTCCGACCCATCCTGCCGCCGAAGCACAACGTGCTCGTCATCGGGCACGGCAACGATCTCGACCCGGTTCCGCCCGGGTAGCTGCTCGGCGCGAACCCGGGCATGCCGCCCGACAAAACGCCGCCAATGCTCCGGCCAGCGGAGCGGTCGTTCGAACCCCGGCGATGAGACCTCCAACACATAGCGCGGGCCGACCATCGCTCTGGATTCGAGGAATCGTTCGAGTGACCGGCTGATCGCCGCACAGTCGTCGGCCGTCACTCCCTGGCCAGGGCGGCTGTCCGGACGATCTACCCGCACCTGCAGGATGGGACGCTGCGACGCTCCGGTCCGCCTGAGATCAACCAGCTCGAATCCAAGCCCGGTGACATGATCGCGAATCGGAGCCAGAAGCGCGTCGGCAAACATCGGCGGAGAAGGAAAAAAAATGTGGGGGAACTCCCCCACATCAAAGCCGGAAACAAACGACCTCCGGGACAGCGGGTAAATATTACTCGGGAATCAGGTTGGAGTCAATTAGGCA